>NZ_JBQDNB010000005.1:142204-232947 GCF_052096715.1 Providencia sp. | reverse complement strand
ATGAGGTGATGATATCACCTCTGACTTGGTGACCAAATTAACTATGCCACTACAAGTTAATCAAACGTTGCTATTAGCCAAGCGGAACCTTTATAGTCTCCTGCAACCGCATTTTCTCCATAAATATGACTACTTATAGTTATTGGCTTAAAACCTGTAATATCTATTTTAATATTATTGTCGGATTGTCCTGTTTCATCGTCTATTATTTTTAGATTGCCAATATCAGTTTATGGAATTGCTAAGATATAAAGGAAGGCTGGCAGGACAAGGCTTCCGTCACTTGTTGAGCATGATTTTACATGAGAAGGGATACGACTCGGCAGAGATTGAAATGCTGTTCGCGCATATGCATATTGATAAGAATGCGTCTGTGGCACATATAGGGCGTAGAGAAATGATGTAGGGGTAATCTCTGTTTATACTGTTTGTCATTAGACACTTAAATAGTTGGATTATAGTCCATTATTTAAGTGTCTTGTTTGATTAAAGCAGATCACTTATTCATTAAAGGTAAAGGTCGTAAACAGACAGCTAAATCAGACATGTCAATGGTGACAACCATATCGGGTGAATTCATGATAAATGCTTTGATGTCAGCGATGTTCTTTTTCGTAAATTCACCCTTTCCGTCATAATCATCACTAAAATACCAATAGAAATGACTTCTTAATGCGATGGGTTTTAATTCTAAGATTGGGTTCTGACATTTACCTTGATGATCAACCACTAGTCTTGGATACAATATTTTAATAGGAAGGTATGTGTCCTTATTACCACCAATAGGTTCAACAACGATATATTTTTGAACCTCAGTTAATTCAATCATTTTTAGTTCATACCCAGTAGGATAACGAGGTATTACGAAAGATTTTTGACCTTGAGGCGATTTTACACTGTACTTAAGATCTTGATGCTTATAGCCCTCGAGGGTGTCTATTGTAGGGTAAACAAATGGGAGAATGTAAGGTATTATTTGCCCAACTTCCCATTTTAAGTGGCTGGATTTTTTGACTACGCGAGGATCGTTATAGTAAGCCTCTAAAGACAAAACCATACGATTATCCCTTTCAAGCTCCTCACAACAATCACTTTGATATAACCCTTTTAAGGTATAGCCAGGCATTTTCGTTACATAAGGTGATTGATTATCTATGACACTAGTGGCCATTTTGATAAATATTTTTCCATATGATGGGTTTGAAGGATCTGGAGAGGGATTAAATGGAGTTGAATTACTTGAGCTACAGCCAAGCAGCATTATAAACATAGATGCTTCTAGTAATAACTGTAAACCTTTCCTTTTGTTCTTCATTAATAATCCTTATGACTATTATTTAATTAGCTAAATATCAATAAAGTACATAAACACACGAATTAGCGGGCAATTTGAACAACGTAAAACTCCTGCATCAAGCTTGTTTTTTTGTACAGATCGCTATTTTCAGAGCGTAACGTGCTTAATTTTTTGATCATCAACTTCCGATTAGTTTTAAGTCTACGATCTTAAAAATTTAATGTTGGTTATAATTTTATTGTTAAACGATACAGAATAATTTGGGCTATAGCTCATTTTCTCCGTAAGAAGGCTCTTAATTTCTGGTGTAATATTTTTCTTTTTGCGTGCCTTGAGCTTGGCGATGACGTCTATCTGCGTAATTTTTTCTTGCAATGGTTGTCAGTATTCCTAACACAAGCATTCGCTTAGTCATTTCATCAGAATAGTTCATGAGTTGGTAATTAGTTGGAAGGTCTAAAGAAGTTACTTTTATTTTCTTGTGTTCTATTAGGTAGTTAAGTAGCTAATTCTATTCACTTGTTTAACTAAGATAATATCTCTAGATATGGTCACATTGAATAGCCGAAAGAATTTTAGGTTGCGTCCTTAAGCCAATAAGTAATTGATAGCTCAATTTTCTTTATAGGTTTTAATAACTTATTTTTTATTCTGTGGATAGCACGTTTTGATAGATATCCAAAAATTCGCTTATTTGTATTTTTTAGTTCAAGCGGATTACTCTGTGCATCAAGTTGGGTTTTATTAGTGGCTTTATTCGGCAGGATGTAGATATAGCCACCAGCTTGGGTTAGGCTACTTTTTATAGTGATATTTTGGCCTGCATTGAGGCTGAGATTACCGCCCACGTTGAGTTTATTGTTTTGTGTCAGCTGCCTTTACCACTAGTATGGGAAAGGCTACCAGTAGCATCCATCAGTTGAACTTATAGCCATAAGCGGACGTAGTAAATATTGGAAGCTAATTACTTACTAATGGTTCATAACAACGAAAAATGTATTAAGAACCTTTTAGTATTAGTGGGTCATGACAGGTTTTAGTTAGATTAGTTTTCTAATTAGAAATCCGTCTTAGAAAAACCAGTCATTTCATCTAGTTCCATTTCGCGGCCTAATGCCGTCATTGGATGGACAATTATCAGGCCTCGCATGGTTTTTTTTAGCTTGCCAAGATCCGCTTGCTCTTTCTTAGTGATAGCGCGTTTGAATGGCATATCCACTAACTTCTGGGCTTCTTTGCTTAGTTTCTTGTTACGTGCGGCCTTCAGGCGAACGATTTCAATTTCCAGAGTTGCTTTTTCTTTCTCAAGCTCTGCATATTTTTCTACTTCGTTCGCCAGCTGCATACTTGCCATCTGGTGACGAATAAGGTCTAAGCGATCGCTAAGAAGTTTAATTTGTGTTTTTTCGATTTCTTTCATTATTAATTAACCGTGAATAAATTTCTTGTCGGCAAGTATACACCATTCTATGTAAGAGGGCGAAAGGGGATACGAGTTGGTACCTACAAAAATACCGGTTGCTCTTTCACGTTGTCGAAATTACTGTGCTGTTAACGACATGTACAAAATTTTGTAAGCTTAGTATGGTAAGAAGTCGCGCTTCTTTGTACTTTTCACACGGTATCTTAATAACGTTACCTTAGGATGTCAGAAATGGACAGACAGAAACCCCCAAATGACTGGATAAAAATTGCTCCGCCATCTGGAAAAATTGAACGTATTGAAGCATATTTCAGCGGTCATGGTTATGAACCTCATCGCCATGACACTTACGCTATCGGCAGGACATTATCAGGGGTACAAAGTTTTAATTATCGCGGCAGTAAACGACATAGTTTACCCGGTAACATTATGGTTTTACACCCTGATGAAATTCACGATGGCGAAGCAGGTACGCTGGATGGGTTCCAATATCGTATGATTTATCTAGAGCCTGCATTAATTCAGAAAATACTGGGTGGTAGACCTTTACCTTTTATCGTCGGTGGGATTACAACGGATCCACGGCTTTTTGCTGCTACAGAACCTTTATTAACAGCGGTAGAGAATTCTTTCGAAATACTGGAGGAGGAGGATGCGCTTTATGATTTCGCCCAAACTCTCGCGACTGTTGGAGGTCAGAATTTTCACCGACGGACATTTGATTATAAGGCGGCAGAAATAGCGCGCCAATATCGCCAATATATAGACTCCGCATTTAGTCAGAATATCACGCTAGATGAGTTATCGCTGATCAGTGGCAGAGATCGCTGGAGCTTAAGCCGCGATTTTCGTGCACTTTTCGGAACTAGTCCTTATCGATACGTCACCATGCGCCGCTTAGAATACAGCAGACGCCTTATGGGCATGGGCTTATCTCTTTCAAACGTAGCTGTTGAATCCGGATTTTCAGATCAAAGCCATATGACACGACAATTTATCAAAACATTAGGCATTTCACCGGGGCGGTGGCTAAAAATCATTAATAAAGGTAGTGCCTAAGTTGCACAATCGTTCAAGACTGCTCTAGTTTTCATGCTCTATTATTGTGCTCTCATTGACATTGTGGAGAGTAACCATGTATTGCCCTATCAATCTGAAAGATAAATTTTCTCAGTTTAATGAACACTGGCAGCCGAAAGTCATCATGGAGATGAATGACTACCAATTTAAAATTGTTAAAATACAAGGCGATTTCGTCTGGCACTCGCATTCAGAAACCGATGAAGCATTTATAGTTATTGATGGCGTTTTACGTATCGATTTTCGGGATGGACATGTGCTAGTTAAGTCAGGGGAAATATACGTGGTTTCTAAAGGTATCGAGCACAAGACTTCTGCTGAGTCGGAAGTCAAATTAATGATGATAGAGCCTCGAGGAGTATTGAATACTGGGGATGAAGGCGGGGAGCGTACAGCAAAGAACGATGTTTGGCTCTAATCAATTAATATTATCTCGACAAAACCAGAAACAAAATTCTGGTTTTGTATTTTAAATTTTTATTTAATTATTCAATAAGAATCTACATTATCCCGAACTATTGATAATCAATCTTATGATTTTAGAACCGCTATTTGCTAAAATCAGTCTCTTGAGTTCTGCGTATGGACTGTTCATCTCTACAGATATTATTTTGATATTAGATATTAGCTTACGTTGATAACAATTTTTCCAAATGCTCCCTTTTCGAGCAGCTCCAGTGCCTCTGGCAATTGGTCAAAACGGAATGATTTATCGATTACGGGTTTTAGTTTTACGGAGTCAACCGCTCGGACAAAATCTTCAAGCGCTCGGCGATGACCTACACCAATCCCTTGAATAGTTGGCGATTTTAGTAGCAATAACATTCCTGATGCTGAAGTATCATGTGTGTCCATCATACCAATCAGGGAGATTCGGCCATGGGAAGCCACCGCGCGGACAGAATCTGCAAAGTTTCTACCACCTACAGTATCAACAACATGATCGATCCCTCGCTCGTCCGTCAGGCAGTAAATGGCTTCGACCCAGTTTTCTTTGTTACGGTTAATACCGTGATCAGCGCCGAGCGCAGCTGCAGCTGCCAGCTTCTCATCGCTCGATGAGGTGATAAATACTTCGGCTCCGACAGACTTGGCGATTTGAAGGGCAAAGAGAGCTACACCGCCTGTTCCCTGAACTAGCACGGTTTCACCAGCACGTAGCCCACCACGTTCAATCAGTGCAAACCAAGCAGTCAGACCTGAACAGACCAGCGTGCTGGCTTCAGTATCGGTCAGCGTCTGCGGAGATTTAACCAACCACTCCTCATTCATCACAACATACTCAGCAAGCACGCCCTGAAATGCATAACCTACGGTGTTGTAGTGCGGATTTTTGGCTGTGTTTTTCAGTTTCCCATCAATCCAATCTGCATTAAAAGATGAAATAACACGCTCTCCCGGGCTGAAGCGGGTTGTTTTTGGCCCAACAGAGACAATGATACCGGCCATATCGGAACCGGGGGTGAAAGGCATTGGCATATTATTACCCATATGACCTTCAATAATGACTTTATCGCGAAAGTTGAGTGAAACGGCATTCACTCGAACTAGTACTTCATTTGACCCAGGCTGTGGGATTTCGACTTCCGAAAGTTTCAGATTTTGACGCCCGATTTCGTTTAGTTCCCAGCGCTTCATTGTGTGTTTCATGGAAATTCCTGAGTAGTAATTGACTATGGACAGAATTCTATCATTGCCTGTCAGGTAACAATGGAGATACTATTTCCTCTTATTGATTCCATTTAGGTGACAATATGAAGGGTGAAATAAACAGCATTCCTGTTTTTGTGATAGCAGCTGAGTCCTCTAGTTTTTCTCAGGCTGCTGAAAAACTGTACGTCACACGCTCAGCGGTGGCGAAAACGATATCTCGTCTTGAGCAGAGGCTTGGTATAACTTTATTTAACCGCACCACCCGTAGCCAGAGCTTGACTGATGAAGGCTTGCTTTATTATGAATTTTGTCGCCGGGCATTGAATGAAATAAAAATGGCAGAAGATATTTTAGAAGGTGGCAAGCTTCAGGTCAGCGGAAAATTGAGAGTGTCTGTTCCGGTTCTACTCGGGCACCTATGTATTTCACCATTACTGTCGGCGTTGGCAAAAGAACACCCGAAGTTGGAACTAGAAATTTCATTCAGCGATCGTCAGGTCGATTTGTCTGAAGAAGGTTTTGATCTAGCCGTCAGGATCGGTGCGTTACCTGACAGCAGTAGCTTAATAGCCAAAAATCTAACTTCCCACTCTATGATTTTCTGTGCTTCTCCTGATTATTTTCGGCAAGCTGGTGAGCCTATTTCACTAGCAGAACTGGAGCAGCATGAGGCTATTGCTTATATCCACTCAGGGCGTATTTTGAAGTGGCAAGTTAAAAATGAAAGGGGGGAAATTTCAGAAATTAATCCACCCGCCAGACTTATGATGGATGATATGCAGGCGATAAAAGACGCTGCGATAATGGGTGGTGGAATTGCTTGGTTGCCTTACTGGCTTGTCCGCGAGCAACTCGCTAGCGGCAGCTTAAAAGAGATATTAAAAGAATACTCTTCGGCAAGCTGGCCTATATATGCTGTATGGCTGCGCACCCCCCGTCTTCCACTGAAAGTTAGGTTTGCTATCGATAAACTAGTCAGTGAATTACCGGGTATGATGGACGTAATTGAAGCGCAGATATAATATCTGCAATTTGTTCAACGTGGGCTGTTAGATATGATAGTGCTCAGCTCCAGAAAGTTATCAGTTCAAGCCTGATCGGTATACTGGTTTACTCTTTCATATTGGCTAATATTTCTTTGCTCGTTTTTTGCTCAAAAACTAATCTGGGGGCACTGATGTTTATTCAATTTTTAAATTCATTTAATATCAATACTATTTCTCATTACATGCGACTCCAGTGATCCCCAGTATCTCCTGTTGGTAATACTGGGAATATGATGTTATCTCGCGATGAGCGCAAATACGCCCCAGCCAAAGTATTCTCGCGTGTAAGTGACGTGGCGCTTCGGTGCAACCGTTAATTCAGTTCTAACCTCTTTTGCAAAGTCATCGTTAAGATTGGTTTTGAGCCAGCGATGCATTGTCATCCATTTCGCAGCTTCGTATCTATCCCAGCCTTCTTGATCCGCCAGTACCATTTCCACTACATCGTAGCCGAGTTTGTCGAAAGTGCTGATAAGTTCAGGAAGTGAGAGAAAATCGGTTCGTGAGGTGGCTCCGCAGGCTTTGGCTATCTCTTCTGTAGCGGGTAACTGACGCCAGTATGGTTCGCCGATGAGTATGATACCGCCTGGTTTGAGACTCTTTGCCAGAAGCTCGATAGTGCCGGAAAAACCGCCGGCAATCCAGGTCGCACCAACACAGGCGGCTACATCACATTTTTCTTGCGCAATATATCCGGTGGCGTCGTTATGGAAAAAATGAACTCGATTGCTGACACCTAGCTCTTCAGCGCGTAGTTTTGCCTGCTCGCTAAATAGCTGGCTCATATCGATGCCGATACCCGTGATGGCGTAATCGCGGGCCCAAGTGCAAAGCATCTCACCAGAGCCGCTGCCGAGATCGAGAATACGAGTATCTGGTTTCATACATAATACATGACCAAGCGTGGCATACTTTTCTGACGTGAATGGGTTATGAATGCGATGTTCGCTTTCACTGATGGTAAAAATACGTAGGATATCCAATGTTGAATTCCTTTTATTGATATTGTGAATTATTTTCCTGACCTGTGTGACTCTCAGGTCAGGAAAGAATATCAGGCCATTATTCGCGCCAGTGTTCTGGTTTCATCAGGGTTTGTGCACACTGAATGCGGCCAGTTTGACCCAATGGCTGAGCCGAAAGAGATTGCAGCATCCAGCAGGATTGATATTGCACTGGGATAGGGTACGGTGCAGGATAGCCTTTCTCTTCGGCATAGGGTTCAAATCCATGGCGTGGGTAATAAGTTGCATGGCCAAGAACAAAGACCATCTGACACCCCATTGCTTTGAGGTGTTTAATACTGTGACGAATAAGCAACCCACCAACCCCCATTCCTTGGTATTCCGGTATCACCGCTAGCGGGGCAAGGATATGCATCAATGGAGTGTCGATTTCTCCGTTTAGTGTTGCTCGGGTGAATAAAATATGCCCAATCGATTTCCCTTGGTGCCTAGCTAACAGTGATAGCATAGGGTGTGCCGTTTCATCGCCAAGCAAATCCGCAACGAGATCGGCCTCTTTGCTAAATCCAAATGCGTTAGTTTCAACCTCGCGGATGTCATTGATGTCACGCTCAGTGGTAATGTGAATAGTGAAATTGTACGGCGTCATAACTCTCTCCTTAGCGATTATCGAGTTGAGCACGAACGTTATTCAGCCCAGTGGTATTGATACGATAGGGCTGACCGTTAACGGACTTGATCAGTTTTTTTGTTTTGAGTTTTTTGAAAATGGCGAGTGTGCAATCGGTGAGCAACAGCCCTTCGCGGCTGTAGCATTCAACGGAGGTGACGCGGCCTGATATGTTGCGGACGTGCGTAATACGTCCACCTTTGGCGAGAACGTGTAAGGTACGTTGTTCCTGACGGGATAAATTCATACTGAAAAACCTGTTTAATCATCATGTGCAAAACTTGCAAACACATAGCAGTGTCCGCATTCGATTTCGGCGCATTGATAACCAGTTCGGCCTAAAAAAGGTCGTTAAGCTGATTATCGGATGATTACATTCTCCAGCATCAAAGCCTCGGGTTGAGTTGAAAGGTATTTATAGGGCGAATAATAACACTTAGTTTTTAAAGGGGTATAGGTAAAGCAGAAAAGTGTGAACTGTTACAGTAAATGCTATCTAGAAAAATTGAAATGCTTAACCAATTAGAATCTTGTAGAGAATGTTAAATTGAAAGAGGCAGGGAGCCAGTAAGATGATTACAGGGTTGACGTTTATTGGACATTCAACCCTGTAATATGAACCCTGTTATCTATCAACTGAAACTAAGATAGTGGGTGAAGTTATTTAGCTGAGAGTTCCCTGCGGATGATCTCTGCGCCTGCACTTAAGGCATTGAGTTTGCCTCTGGCAACCTGACGAGATAATGGCGCCATGCCACAGTTAGTCGAAGGATAGAGCTTATCAGCATCGACAAATTGAAGTGCTTTACGCAGTGTATTGGCGACTTCCTCTGGTGTTTCAATGGTATTGCTCGCCACGTCAATGGCGCCTACCATGACTTTTTTGCCGCGGATTAATTCAATTAAATCCATTGGAACATGCGAATTGTGACATTCCAGCGAGATGATATCGATATTAGAGGTTTGCAGTTTAGGAAACGCTTCTTCATATTGTCTCCACTCTGATCCTAGCGTTTTCTTCCAATCTGTATTGGCCTTGATGCCATACCCATAGCAGATATGTACTGCAGTTTCACATTTAAGCCCTTCAATTGCTCTTTCTAAAGCGGCTATTCCCCAATCATTTACTTCATCAAAGAAAACATTAAAAGCAGGCTCATCAAATTGAATAATATCAACACCCGCAGCTTCTAACTCTTTTGCTTCTTGATTGAGGATTTTTGCGAATTCCCACGCGAGCTTTTCACGGCTCTTATAATGGTTATCATAGAGCGTATCTATCATAGTCATAGGACCAGGTAGCGCCCATTTTATAGGTTTGTTAGTTAATTGACGTAAAAACTTGGCATCTTCGACAAAAACAGGTTTTTGACGAGCGACAGCACCAACAACAGTCGGTACGCTTGCATCATAACGATCGCGAATTTTAACGACTTGGCGTTTTTCAAAATCAACACCGCTAAGGTGTTCAATAAACGTGGTGACAAAGTGCTGGCGCGTTTGTTCACCATCACTGACAATATCAATACCTGCTCGTAGTTGATCGTCTAGTGATAAACGAAGGGCATCTTGTTTTCCTTCGATTAATTCTTCATTTTGCAATTTCCATGGAGACCAAAGTGTCTCAGGTTGCGCAAGCCAAGAAGGTTTCGGCAAACTGCCCGCAGTGGAAGTTGGTAGTAATATTTTCATAGTCGATGACCTTTTATTTTCGGTTAATCAAAGAGTGCAGTTAGCAGACCATTGTTCAAGAATATTCTTGTAGGGTTTAATGAAGTGTTCTTCAGTAAATTTCCCTTGCTCAATAGCCAACTGGCTACGTTCTTCTCGGTCATAAACAATTTTTGTTAATGAATAATCCTGCTGATTCAGGCTTGGCTGATAACATTGTCCTGCGGCAGAGTTCGCATTGTAGATCTCAGGTCGGTAAATCTTTTGGAAAGTCTCCATCGTGCTGATGGTACTGATAAGCTCAATATTGGTGTAATCACTGAGTAAATCACCCGTAAAATAAAAAGCTAAAGGCGCAACACTATTTTGGGGCATAAAATAACGAACCTGTAGACCCATCTTTTTGAAGTATTTTTCAGTCAAGGAAGCCCCATTTTGCTGGTATTCTATACCTAATACAGGATGCTGATTCCCCGTGCGATGGTAGGTGTCTTTATTTGAGACACTTAGGCATATTACAGGTGATTTTTTGAAATTTTCTTTGTATTCACTTGAATTAATGAAGTATTTAAAGATGTTTCCATGCAAGCCGCCAAAGTTATCTGGAATGCTAAATTCAGATTGGTTTTTATTATGTTCTAACAGCAATACACTAAAGTCATAGTCTCGCACGTAAGAAGAGAAGTTATTCCCGACAATGCCTTCAATACGTTCATGGGTCTTTGTATCAATAATATTCGTTTTTAATATTTCAATGACGGGGAAGATATTGCTATTGTCTGCAATATTCATTTCAACAGAAATAATTTCAAGTTCGACAGAATAACGGTCGCCTTTAGGGTTATCCCAAGTCGCTAATGAATTGAATCGATTATTAATCATTCCCAAAGTGTTGCGTAAATTCTCTTGACGATTTTTTCCTCTGGCTAAATTAGCAAAGTTGGTTGTGATCCGCGTATTTTCAGAGGGGTTATAATTTTCATCGAAAAGACTGCTCTTAATCGTAAATGTAAAGTCATTGTTCATGGTGATCTCGCATCCTAAGTGCTGATATGAAAACTGAATTTATTTATTAGTTTGTGAGAAGTAACAAGCTTTCTCATTTGTCAGTCTTCATGTTGCCAATAAGTTAATATTATCTATTTTATGCCAGAGCGAGTGGATGAGTGAAAGCGACTTAATTTCATTACAACATGAGCTATATTCATGATCTGGGGTGGGGGCTAGTTGCAGAAGTTATTGGTTCATAAGATTTGCCATTAGCTTATTACTTACATCGACTCAAAAAGTAAATAGGGATGGTTGATAGCGTATTGATATTAATCTAAAAATAATAAAGGAACGAACTTTAATAGCTGTTTTAAAAGGCTGATAGAAAAAGGCAAGCAAGTGATAATGTGTGATTGTCATTTTTACGAAATTCTGAAAATCAGTTTCTTGCCTAGGGGCATTGTTGTTGAAATTATTTCTTCTTATTAAGCATTGACTGTAAATCGGCAAAGGGATTATAGGTGGCAACGCCAACATCTTTTTGAGCATCTTCCCCAGCGACAACATTTGTACCGTATAAGTCGGCTTCAGTGTATTTTGAGTGCTCGTGGTCATGGCAAAATAGGCACAACAACTCCCAATTACTGCCATCCTCAGGGTTATTCGTATGGTCGTGATCGATATGGTGAACGGTTAATTCACGTAGATTTGAATAAACAAATTCTCGTGTGCAGCGTCCACATACCCACGGATAAATTTTTAATGCTTTTTCTCGGTAGCCACTTTCCAGTCGCGCGTAGTTTTTTGGGATCAGAGCCATTGCCAATGTTACCTGTTAACAAGAGATAATTTCATGAGAGTGTTTCCAATATACCCCATAATGGAATAGAAGGTAAAATGTAAGAGGAAACTGATTTTTAATAGTAAATCTCACAAAACACAAATTTGTGTTCTATGATTTAGAACTTTCTATAAATGACGTGTAATCGATATGATTATCACTCTATTATTATTTACTCATATCTCGCTATTAAAAAAAGGAAAAATTCTCTTCTTCTCCAGGTTTGTCAATGCTTCTCATTAATAAATAACAATATTTCTCTGAATGATGGTTTGATACTTGAAATGGAAGCGTTTGATATCTCGAAGGGCTGGCTCATAGGCTGAGAAGATCTATGTTAAGTGTGTTTATAAAAACCATGACCTTTATATCGAAATTAGTAAGATTTAATTCATGAATATTGATAGGGATACGTTTTGAGGTATGTATAACGATATTTAATATATCGGAAGGGTTAGCTGTATGCGAACTATATGAATGTTGAGGAAACCTATTGAATTTCATTTTTAGTAAAAATATTCAATAATATTGACGATTTGTCTTTTTGGGACTATCTAAATAAGACTTTTTTAATAGAAGGTGTTTAAAGTTTTATAAGAACTATTCATTATTCTGTTTGATGAACTTTAGGTTATTAACAAGGTCTGTTGCACTATGAAAATCGCTTTTATTCATTATGGCAATAATGACTAGTATCTTACATTGATAATTTCCCTGCTTAGTATTTTTTTAATTCGATAGAATTTATTTTTTGGTTAAAGCATTCATTATGATATGGAAAATAGAGTGTTATTATTGGTGTTTTTTTTCTTCTATTTCTATTTTTGGTTTTAATAATTACTCGTTTTTTGTTTTTGGTTTATTGTAAATTGTTGTTTCTAAATTACACGACTTACATGTAATTAATTTTGCCATCTTATTTTCTTAAATATATTTTTTATTTTTAAATTAAAACTAACTCTAGTTAGTTATTTAATTAATAACGATATTTTATTACTCACATCTTGATGTTTGATCGACAATACCGATCAAATCAATATGTTACGATAGCTGCTGCCTATCAAAAGGTTTACTTTTGATCGGAAAAAACAATTTCCAACGCTAAGCATCATTCTATATCTTAATGTGAGTTAACAAATATTCTTTATATCAACAATACATAAAGTAAGTCGGCTAAAATGATTTGAGAGGTTTAGCATGCGAGAAAATGACCCTTTATTAACTAATATTGGTAAAATTTTAAAATCTTATCGTAGAAGAACTGGATTAACTGGATCTGAATTAGCCAAACGAATTAATGTTAGTCAACAACAAGTATCACGTTATGAAAATGGTATCAATAATATCACATTTGATAAGTTGATAATACTATTCAATGCTCTTGAAATGACTCGTTATGATATTGATATTTTTTTTGAAAAAGTAAAGTGTTTTGTTGATTCTGATGAATATAAAAATCTAAATAGTAACATCTGAACAGGTATTTAAATTTAATTGAATTACGGATTTGTAATTTAATTAAATTCGATCATTTTAATTATGGTGTTATTAACGTTGTATTTAATCCTCTTATATTTTCAATTTTTTTGTAATAAATAAACATAAGGAAGTTTTATGAAAGTTAAATCATTAGCGCTTGTTGTTGTTTCAGCTTTGTCTTTAAGTTCAGTTGCTGTTTTTGCTGCAACCACAACAGTTAATGGCGGTACTGTACATTTTAAAGGTGAGTTAGTAAACGCCGCGTGTGCTGTTGATGCTGGCTCTGTTGAGCAAACAGTGCGCTTAGGTCAAGTGCGTACTGCTAAATTGGCAAAATCAGGCGATACCAGCGGTTCTGTAGGTTTTAATATCCAACTTAATGATTGTGATACGACTGTTGCAACATCGGCAAAAGTTGCGTTTACCGGTGTATCCGCTAATGCAGCGAACCCAACTGTTTTATCTGTAGCTTCTTCTGTTTCAGGTTCAGCAACTAATGTCGGTATCCAAATCTTAGATAGTAAAAGTGCTCCATTAGGCCTTGATGGGTCAACATTTGGTAGTGCGATTACTCTGAATGATGGCGCTAACGTTCTACCATTCCAAGCTCGTTACTATGCGCTCGGTGCTACCACTGCGGGTATTGCTAATGCAGATGCAACATTTGCGGTTCAATACGAATAATGACTGAGTAGTGTTAAGGACATCGAGTTCGATAAACCATGGACGGTTTTTTATAAATGAAACTAAAAGGTAAAGGTCATGAGAGGGCTGGTGCTGGGTTTACTGGTTTTGTTTTCTTCATTTCTTCAGGCTGGAAATCAGTGGAAAGTTCAACTTCCCGGTGGGGGAATGCGCTTTCAAGGGGAATTGATTGCTGAAGGTTGTAGTGTCGAAACTTCAGACCAGAATTTAACCGTTAATATGGGGCAACTGAGAACCAATATGCTGAGTGCGCCCGGTCAAGATTCGGCTCCCATTACCTTTGATATTCACCTTCGAGAATGTAGTCGTGCTGTTAGTGAATATATAGCTATTACTTTTTCTGGGGTCGCTAATGATAGGAACCCAGATATTTTTTCTATCGGTGATGAACCCGATGCCGCGAAAGGGGTGGGATTAGTTATCTTTGACTCAAAAAATACGTTAATTCCCATCAATAGTGCACCACAAAAAATAGCGCGGATTAGTGATGGTGATATGACTTTACACTTTGTCGCTAAATATCGTGCAACTAGTTATCAAATTTCAGGTGGAAGGGCTGATGCGCAAGCATTATTCTCGCTAACTTATGAATAAATATATCGAAAAGATAGTAATGCATATTTTTAATTTTTTAGTACCAGAAGGGCAGATGTAAACATGAAAACAGGAATAAATCGTAAGCTCATTACTGCTTTATTAATATTACTCTGTTCAAGTATATCAACTCAGGTATATGCAGGGATTGCGTTAGGTGCAACTCGTGTTATTTATCCTGCAGATCAAAAACAGGTTCAACTTGCTGTTACAAATAATGATGAAAAAAGTGTTTTTCTTATTCAGTCATGGGTGGAAAATATTAACGGCGAAAAAGATAGTCAGTTTGCTATTACGCCACCATTATTCTCAATGAAAGGTAAAAAGGAAAACACCTTACGTATTATCGATGCGACTAATAACCAGCTACCGAAAGATAGAGAAAGTCTTTTTTGGTTAAATGTCAAAGCGATACCCGCTATGGATAAGGCCAAACTTAATGAGAATACCTTACAGTTAGCCATTATCAGTCGTATTAAATTATATTATCGTCCGACAGGCTTATCTATCGCACCTGATAAAGTTGCGGATGAATTACGTTTTAAGCGACAAACAAAATTACTCACTATTATCAATCCGACACCTTATTACGCCACAGTGACGGAGCTCAATGTGGGCTCAGTTAAATTGGAAAATACGCTTGTACCTCCATTCGGTGAAGCCTCTATCAATATACCTACAAATGCTAATGGTGAGATCAGCTACCAAACCATCAATGATTACGGCGCATTGACTCCGAAAATGACAGGAATAACTCAGTAACGACTCATTTTTTATTCCTAAGAAAGAACTAAACATCATTCTAAATCAAATATTTTACTGAGCGACTTCGTTGATCGGGCAGGAGGGAGCATGTCACATTTGGCATCTGAAGAAAGACAATTAATTTTGAAAAAGGGATCGTTTTTTGGATGCATATCAGAGCGTCGTTTTCTCTTAATTCCATTGACACTTCTTATTAGTACCTGCCTGTATCCTTCATGGGTAGAAGCAGAGTTGTATTTTAATCCACGTTTTTTGGCTGATGACCCTTCTGCTGTTGCTGATTTATCTATTTTTGAAAAAGGGCAAGAAATACCTGAAGGTACTTATCGTGTGGATGTTTATCTCAATGATGGCTATCTATTTACACGTGATGTGCGCTTTATTTTTGATAAAAATAATAATGAATTATCGCCATGTTTAACTCAAGGTGAGCTGGCAAAAATGGGTATTAATACTCTAGCTATCTCTGAGATAAATGCACCACCAAAAGAGACATGTGAGTCTTTGGTCTCACTTATCACCGATTCAACGGTAAGATTTGATGTGGGCTTACAGCGGTTAAATCTCACCGTACCTCAAGTATTTATGAAAGATAGAGCTCGAGATTTTATTCCTCCTGAACTATGGGACTCAGGCATTACAGCGGGGATCTTAAACTATAGCCTAACAGGAAATAACGCACGTAACTTAAATGGTAAAAATAGTAGTTATACCTATTTAAACTTACAAAGTGGGTTAAACCTTGGGCCATGGCGTTTGCGTGATAACTCGACATGGAGCCATAGTACAAGCAGTGCTAATAGTGAAACTCGTTGGGAACATATTAATACTTATCTCGAGCGTGGGATTAATGAATTTCGCTCGCGTTTAACCGCTGGTGATAGTTATACACCGAGTGACATATTCGATAGCTTTAATTTTCGCGGTATTCAATTAGCTTCTGACGATAATATGTTACCTGAAAGTCAAAGAGGGTTTGCACCGGTTGTGCGTGGTATTGCACGAGGTACGGCTGATGTTTCAATTAAACAAAATGGCTATGAAATTTACCGTAATACTTATCCTCCTGGGCCTTTTGTTATTAATGACTTATATGCGGCAGGTAATAGTGGTGATTTACAAGTAACGATAACGGAAGCCGACGGTTCAATACAAAGCTTCACTGTTCCTTATTCTTCAGTGCCGTTATTACAAAGAGAAGGCCATACGCAATATGCGGTAACTGTGGGTAACTATCGTTCAGGGAATGGACAGCAGGAGAAACCAAATTTTTTGCAGAGTACATTAATGCATGGTTTATCATATGGTTGGACCTTGTATGGTGGAACACAATTGGCTAACCGTTATCAATCCTTTAATGCGGGTATTGGTAAAAATATTGGCGTACTCGGTGCATTATCAGTCGATATTACGCATGCAAACGCTAAACTACCCGATGATAGTAATCATGCAGGACAATCTATCCGATTTCTCTATAACAAGTCTTTGAATGAAACGGGCACAATCATTCAGCTAGCAGGTTATCGCTATTCAACCAAAGGCTATTATTCATTCTCCGATACGACTTATAAGCGAATGGATGGATATAACCTTGCAACTCAAGATGGCGTTATACAGGTAACGCCGAGATTTACTGATTATTATAATTTAGCTTATAACAAGCGTGAAAAAATCCAATTAAGCTTAACTCAGCAGCTAGGTGAACAATCAACTTTATATATGACGGGAAGTCATGAAACCTATTGGAATACTAGCCAATCTGATAAACAACTACAGGTTGGTATTAACACACTAATTAACGGTATTAGCTGGGGTTTAAGTTATAGCTTATCTAAAAACTCTTGGCAGGATGCAAATGATCAAATGTTGGCCTTGAATGTCAATATCCCATTCAGTCATTGGCTTCGTTCTGATAGTCAATCTATATGGCGTAATGCAAGTGCGAGCTACAACATATCCCACGATCTTAAAGGACGTATGACCAATACCGGAGGTTTGTATGGCACATTACTTGAAGATAATAACTTAAGTTATAGCGTGCAGACGGGTTATGCGGGTGGTGGGCAAGGAAAATCGTCAGCAACAGGATATACCGCTTTGAATTACCGTGGAGCATACGGTAATACCAACGTAGGTTATAGCTATACCGATAATGTTCGCCAAATATATTACGGCCTTAGTGGGGGTATTTTAGCTCATGGAAATGGCGTGACATTGAGCCAACCGATGAATGATACCGTTGTTTTGGTTAAAGCGCCGGGAGCGGGGCACACTAAAGTTGAGAACCAAACTGGGGTTGAGACGGATTGGCGCGGATATGCCGTTTTACCTTATGCCACTGATTACCGCGAAAATCGAATTGCCCTAAATACTAATACATTAGCAAACAATGTTGACCTTGAGGATCCTGTTGTAAGTGTGGTTCCTACTCGGGGAGCCGTTGTGCGCGCAAATTTCAACCCGAAAGTGGGTGTAAAAGTACTTATGACTCTCGTTAGAAACGGAAAGCCAATCCCTTTTGGCGCTATCGTTTCGTTAAGTGAAAACAGCGGCGGCAGCATTGTTGCTGATGAGGGGCAAGTTTACTTAACAGGATTACCACTTACCGGACAGCTAACAGCTCGCTGGGGGAATGGACCTGATGCTCAGTGTCAGATTAATTACACCCTGCCGGAGCAAAGCCAACAAGAAATGCTGAGTAAGTATCGTGCAGAATGCCGTTAAGGAGCGAATAGTGTCTGATAAATCAAGAAATTTCTCTGCCATGATGCTGACATTAATGCTGCTATCTAAAAGTGCATTTTCAGCAGATAGCACAATTAATATTAAAGGGAATGTTAAAGATAATACCTGTGCTGTTGCACCGGGGTCTCAAAATCAAGTAGTTGATTTATTAATTAATGCGACTAAACAGCTTCATTCCACAGGAGAAGTTACACCTATTGTTCCTTTCAGCATAGAGCTCACTCCTTGTGGAACGGCGGTTACTGCAGTCAAGGTTGGGTTTGTCGGTATTGCAGATACGAATAATAAGGCATTACTTGCATTAGAGTCTGGTAGTGCTAATGCCTCTGGAGCGGGTATCCAAATTTTAGATAGTGCTAGGACTCCCCTCGTACTGAATGCGGACAGTAACAATATCATTTGGACGCCACTCATTGCTGGACAAAACAATACACTTCGTTTTTATGCACGGTTAATGGCTTCTAAGCTTCCTGTTGTTGCAGGGCATATTCGTGCAACCGCAACTTTTACGCTCGAATTTCAGTAAGCAGAGGATGTCATGATTGATAATAAATGGAAGGTGATTATGGCGTTGATATTGGGGTTATTATCAACACAGATAACATCAACACATGCGGCAGATATCACGATAACCGTCAATGGCAGTGTTGTTGCCAAGCCTTGTACGGTTGCGACAACAACGACTAATGTAGATTTAGGGGATCTTTATACATTTAATTTAGTGACGCCAGGTTCTGGATCACAATGGCATCCTGTTTCATTAGATTTAGTGAATTGTCCTGTTGGAACTTCTGCGGTTACCGCGACTTTTAAAGGTTCGGCTGATACGACGGGGTATTATAAAAATCAGGGAAGTGCAGGGAATATTCAACTGCAATTACAAGATACTGCAGGTAATAACTTAAATAATGGCGCTCAGAAAAAACTTCCAGTCAGTGATTCTACATTATCGACAAATTTTCCTTTACAAGTAAGGGCACTGTCGGTCAAAGGTGGCGCTACACAGGGAACTATACAAGCGGTTATTGATGTCACCTATACTTATCAGTGAGTTAAGTTATGAATATAAAAAAAGTTATTAAATTATTTTCGGTTAACTTGTTTATTTATTTTGCTGGGACTTTTTCTGTCCATGCTTTTACTTGTTATGATTCGACGGGTAATACGTTGAACAGTGCTTCAGGGACAGGGGTAGCTAATGTTTATGTTAACCTTCAGCCTAGTGTGCAATCAGGACAAAACCTAGTTGTTGATTTGTCGCAGTCTGTCTTTTGTCGAAATGATAACCCTACAATCCGAAGAGACCTTGTTAGTATGATTAGAGGGTCCGCTTACGGAGGGGCCCTTTCAAAATTTACGGGTTCGTTAAGATACTATGGGTCAAGTTATTCGTTTCCTTTAGCTTCACCAACCCATCAGCAGAATTTTGCTTCTGGATCTTATGTACCATGGAATACTCAGCTTTATCTTACGCCTGTTTCAGCTGCTGGCGGTGTTGTAATAAATAGAGGAACTCTTTTTGCATCACTTGTTATGTATCAAGTCGGTTCAAATATAGTAGGTGGTGGGGACGTACATACAGCGACATTCACATGGAATTTATATGCGAATAATGATGTTGTTGTACCTATCGGTGGATGTGATGTTTCTTCACGTAATGTGGTTGTGACATTACCTGAATATCCTGGTAATGCGCAGTCGGTTCCCCTTTCTATTTATTGCGCATCAAATCAGAATATTTCTTATTATCTTACAGGTACGACAGATACGAGTAATTCGATATTTGCTAATACACTTTCAGGCACAAATACGGCAAAAGGCGTAGGGATTCAGTTAGTGCGTAATGGCAATGCCATCCTCGCTAACCAAAATGTGCAATTAGGTCGAGTGGGAACATCGGCTGTTAACTTAGGTTTGAGTGCGCGATATGCGCGTACGAAAGGACAAGTGACGGCCGGAAAAGTACAATCGGTGATTGGCGTCACTTTTATGTATGATTAGTCGATAAATAGATTGAACAGTAAGGGGCTGCAATACGATGAGAGGGTTGCAACCCCTTGCCTAAACCCGCATCGGTTCTTGCTGTTGGAAGCAATAAGCCAATTTCTTCATAATGGTGAAGAGTACGAACGGTTAACCCTGTTTTTTCCGCAATCTCGCCGACTTGAAATAGCATATATCCCTCCGTCATGGCTAAGTAAGTTACAGCCTCTCGTTACGTGAGAGTCAATTATCATTTTGCATTATTTATCTTTTTATTGTACTCATTCACTCAGCAGTCTTGTTAATGCGTTGTCATGGCTAGTGGCAGCCTCTATTGCACTTTCACTTGTCATTCCCTCGCATCCCCAAAATTTATCATCTAGACTTAAACCAAAGACGTGGTCTGCACAGGCATTGTGCTTTATACTGCGTGCTGAAAAAACTGAGTAGACAAACAATTAAGTAGGCGGTAATAGCGATGAATGGAACGATCACAACGTGGTTTGAAGATAAAGGTTTTGGATTTATCAAAGATGAAAACGGCGATAACCGTTATTTTCATGTGATTAAGGTCGCTAATCCCGAGCTAATTAAAAAAGATGCAGCGGTGACTTTTGAACCCACTACAAATAACAAAGGCTTATCAGCTTTTGCTGTAAAAGTATTACCGGAAAGTAAATATATTTTTATTGCGGGCGAGCGTCTTAAACTTACCTCTATCAAGTCTTTTTTAGTTTATAACGAAGAAGTGCCAGCTGATACTCGTATTGACAAAGACAACGCGGTATTGTCTGTGGGTTTACTTATGAATAGCATTAGGCCAAAGGCAGCCACTGAACCCGGTGAAATGCGCACATTGAAAAAATTGGCGATTAATACTTTTCAGGATACGACATTAATTTTTTCTGAAGACGAAATAGATATAGATGCCACTGTAAAACTACTCAAAATTTAAAATATTGTGTCATTAGCAAACATCGCTGATTGAGAGCTGGCAGTGCCAGCCTCAGATAAACCCTCTTCAAATTTAACTCACTCAAAGTTATCAAGTTCTGTAACTTGGTACAGCCTCAATATTACAGGTATAATCCTACAAACTACTTTGAACGGGTTTGGGAACCAACATGACAAAACTCACCTTACAAGAGCAGATGCTAAAAGCTGGATTAGTGACCAGCAAAAAAATGGCGAAAGTCCAAAGAACCGCTAAAAAATCACGCGTTCAGGGTCGTGAGGCCAGAGAAGCTGTAGAAGAAAATAAGAAAGCACAACTTGAGCGTGATAAAGCGCTAAGCGAAAAACAAAAACAAGCCGCGTTATCTAAAGAGTATAAAGCTCAGGTAAAACAATTAATTGAAATGAATCGAATCGACATTTCAAAAGGCGATATTAATTTTAATTTCACTGACAATAATTTAATTAAAAAAGTCGTCGTGGATAAAATAACTCAATCTCAGCTAATAAGTGGACGCCTTGCGATTGCCCGCCTAGTCGCAGATAACGGCGAAGTAAGTGGATATGCAATTATCCCAGCAAGTGTTGCAGATAAAATCGCACAACGAGATGAGAGTAGCATTGTATTAAATAACGCATTGAGCCAAGAAGCGCAGGATGATGAGGATCCGTATGCGGAGTTTCAGGTGCCTGATGACCTTATGTGGTAATACTCGTCAAATACTCGTCATACTTCAAACGGCAGCGTTGTTGACTACGCTCATTCGCACTAGTCACATACTATTGTATGCTCCTAGCGTCTCATTCTCTTGTCGCCTAGCTGCCATTTGAATTATTTAGAGTATTTAGTCTTTTTAAGTAGCCATACTTCAAACGGCAGCGTTGTTGACTACGCTCATTCGCACTAGTCACATACTATTGTATGCTCCTAGCGTCTCATTCTCTTGTCGCCTAGCTGCCATTTGAATTATTTAGGGTATAGAGTGGATATACTTCAACCACTTCAATTATTTAGATATATCTTCATCTTTTTTATTGCTATTAAAACAAGGGATATCTTCGGAAAAGCGCGCTGTAATGGAATCACGCTCGTAACCTTGAAATTCACTTAAAATATTGTACAACTCGGGGCGGCGGCCGTGGATCCAGCGTCTTCCGGTAGATGAAGTGAGCAAATCTAGATCCAAATTGGCGCATACCATTGTGTCTTCATAGGTATGACTTTCTGTGATAATCCGCCCATAAGGGTCAATAATCATGGCGTTACCAGTACGGATTTCACCGTTATCCAAGCCAACACCATTACTGAACAAAATGAAAAAACCATTATCATGAGCGCGTGAAGGTAACCAGCGCATTAACCAGCCACGGCCATTATCACCCTGTAAAGCAGCCATGAGTTCATCGGGATTGTTATGTCGATTTTCCCAAAGACTAACTGGAATAGGTTTCATACCTAAAGGGCTGCGTGAATGGGTTCCTCCGGTCTGATGTGGGGCAATAAGGATATCAGCACCCAGTAATGCAGTTATTCGTGCATTTTCGGTGAGGTTATTATCCCAACAAATAAGGATACCAACACGAACGCCCCAAGGGGTATCAAAGACAGTAAAACTATTTCCTTTGCAAATCTCTTGATGTTCAAAAGGATGGAGTTTTCTGTGTATATGGCGCTTACCATCAGGCATACAAACCGCATAGGCGTTATAGAGCTTTCCGTCACTTCCCTTCTCTATAAATCCTGCCCCTATTGCCATTTGATATTTTACAGCCCAAGCAGCCACTTTGGTTATGGATGGGCCATCATCAGCAGATTCCGATAACATATAGACTTCTTCACTGCTAAGATTTGGAACGTGCCAGTAGCCGGTGATGCACATCTCGGGAAATGCTAAAATCTTTATATTTTTCTCATAAGCTTGTAGGATAAAGCTTTCCATAACTGATAAGTTATACGATTTATCGCCAGCACGGTGACAAAATTGTACAGTAGCAGTGCATAGATTGTTTTTCATTATACTCGTCCTAATCTGGTGATTAAGTCGTCATTTCACTAAAAAAAATCCAATGAGTATAATCATAATTTTTCCCCTATTTGATAACTAAAAAGAATGAATATAAAACTATTACGTGCATTCGTTACTCTTGCACGCCAAGGGAAGTATCATTTGGCAGCGGATCAGCTTTGCATAACGCAACCCGCACTAACTAAGCAAATTCAGGCAATTGAGAGTATTTCTGGCCTGACCCTATTTCAGCGTGGCCGTCATGGTGCCAAGTTGACTATAGCGGGGGAACAATTAATGCATAAAGCTGATGAAGTATTGATGTCTTATGATAATTTTTGTTCTGCGATGATAGATATTCAAAAAGGGAATACAGGCAAGATAAAAGTGGGCTTTGGTATATCGTCCTTTAGTTTGGCTCCCGAACGCGTGGCAGTTTTTCATTCGCTATTTCCCAGTATTCAAGTATCACTGAACGATATGCCTACGGCAGTACAGCTTCAGCTTTTAATAGAAGGAAAGCTTCATGCAGGGTTTGTAAGGCTGCCAGTTAATGATCAGTTAGAAAGCAAAGCCCTTGCCGAAGAAAAATTGGTTCTTGCTATAGCGCTGAAACATTATAAAAAAGGTGTTAATGCAATAGAGTTAATTAAAACTCATAATCTTCTTCAACTTTCTCACCATCGAGGGGAAGGCTTAACCGGTCAAGGGCTCAAATTTCTTACCGCGAATAACATCATTCCCCCAGCTATTTTAGTTGCTAATGATATTCAGACGTTATTGGCACTTATCGCTGCGGGTGAAGGGGTGGCGCTATTGCCTCAGAGTGTTATCCATATTCTGCCGTCTCAAGTAAAACTGGTGCTTCTTGAAGGTGCGCATACTACATGGCAAATAGGTCTAGCGTGGAATTCGAAGATAGAGGACCCTATCAGAGATAATTTTGTTAGGACAGTACTCTCATCATCAGTGGCTTTATGATCAAACGAATTTTTGTGTTCAAAATGGACTGGCATTATGGGCTTTAATCCACTCGTTGCTAATGGGGTGCACAAAGTGCAGTTCGCTGGCGTGCAACATTAGCCGTGGAGTTTGTTCAGTACCGGGTAGTAGAAGTCCACCATACAGGTCGCAGCCCAAAATAGGGTGTCCCAATAGCTGACAGTGGA
This sequence comes from Providencia sp., assembly GCF_052096715.1. Lineage (NCBI taxonomy): Bacteria > Pseudomonadati > Pseudomonadota > Gammaproteobacteria > Enterobacterales > Morganellaceae > Providencia > Providencia sp. The sequence goes on along the minus strand of NZ_JBQDNB010000005.1, from coordinate 208,911 downwards.
TGCGGAGTTGATGAGTACGCCCTGTTTCTGGCGTTAGTTGTACTCGCGTTAATGGAAGCAATGTTCCATCTTCCAATTCATGATAGAAGCGCTCAATAACCTGATAGTAAGAACGGGCGGGTTTGCCGTGGATTGCACAAATCGACATTCGGGGAAATAGTGCAGGGTCTTTTGCAATGGCGGCGTCTATCACACCTTCATTCTCTATTAGATGTCCGCAAAGTAGTGCGCTGTATACCTTGGTGACTGCGCGTTGGCTGAATTGGTGGCATAGAGCGGCGTTTATCGCTTTATTGCGAGCAATCACCATTAATCCGGAAGTGCCGAAATCGAGACGGTGGACAAGAGTACAGCCGGGAAATATCTGCACCAATCGGTGATGTACTGAGTCTAGATTTTGTGGGTTTTTCCCCGAAAGACTAAGTAGTCCGGCAGGTTTATTGATAAGTACGAGATGCTCGTCCTGATAGAGATTTTCAATTTCTTCATGGCACGGTGGAGCAATAAAAGTATCGATAATCTTAGACATCAGGCTATCTCGATAAAAAGTTGAAATGAATGATAACTAATTTTAAGCCGACTGGCGAATCGGGGTATGGCGAGAAAACGTATTTATTCTTGATGTTATTGTCTATCAAGTCCTCATGTCTTACTTAAATATAACTCATTGCATTTATGGGTGAATCTTATTAATTTGGTTTGTAGGGCTAGTGGCTTAAGGAAATGTGTAATGCTGAAAGATAATTTTAATGAATTGCAAATCTTTCTTGTTGTTGCGAGGGAACGAAGTTTTACTAAAGCCGCCAATATATTGGGAGTGTCTCAATCGGCACTGAGTCATTCAATCAAGGGATTAGAAGAGCGTTTGAACATTCGGCTCTTAACCCGTACAACCCGCAGTGTTGCACCTACTGAGTTAGGGACAAAAATTATTGCTTGCCTCGAGCCTAAACTGACAGAGCTTGAATATGAATTAGAAAGCCTAATTCAGCTTAATGGAACGGTTTCAGGTAATATCCGCCTCTCTACGGGGGAGCATGCAGCTCGTAGTCTTCTTTGGCCAAAATTAAAACCATTTCTGCGAATGCACCCCGATATCAATATTGAGTTGGTCGTTGATAATGGTTTTGTGAATATTGTTGATGGCCGTTTTGATGCAGGAGTACGTTTGGGGGAAAGTGTTGATAAGGATATGATTGCTGTGCGTATTGGGCCGGATATGCGTCTGGTTGTCGTTGGAGCACCTAGTTATTTTGCATCCCACGATATACCGCAAACCCCACATGATTTGCAGCATCATCGCTGCATTAATATGCGTCTTCCTTCGGCGGGTGGTTTGTATCATTGGGAATTTGAAAAAGAAGGGAAATCGTTGCGCGTGAAAGTTGAAGGGCAACTGACCTTTAATTTATTGTCGGAGCGAATTGATGCTGTGTTATCTGGATTTGGGGTTGCTTGTGTGCCAGAGGATACAGTTCAAGAGGCGGTGAAATCTGGTGAGCTTATTCAAGTTCTGGATGATTGGTGCCCAACATTTTCAGGTTATTACCTTTATTATCCAAGTAGAAAACAGCACCTTCCCGCATTTGCATTATTAATTGATGCTCTACGCCATCATGAATAATATTTAAAAATAAGGCTGATACAGTGGTTTTAGCAACTGTAATCAGCCCTAATTCATATTAACGATTAATCAGTGCTTGTAATGCAGAAGGGTAGCGTTCGCCAATAATTTTCACTGTATTAAGTGCATGCGCTATTTTTTGTAAATCATGTTGAGTCAGCGTGATATCCACGGCGCCAAGGTTTTCATCTAAACGATGTAATTTAGTTGTACCTGGGATAGGCACAATCCACGGTTTTTGTGCAAGTAACCAAGCGAGTGCAATTTGTGCTGAAGTAACGCCTTTTTCTGCGGCAAGCTCAGATAATAATGAAATTAATTGTTCATTTGCCTCAAGAGATTCAGCACTGAAGCGTGGTACTTTACTGCGAAAGTCATCATCGCCAAAGGTGGTACTTGTTTTAATCGCACCAGTTAAAAACCCTTTACCTAATGGACTGAATGGCACAAATCCAATGCCAAGTTCTTCAAGTACAGGCAATATTTCGTCTTCAGGTTCGCGCCACCATAAAGAATATTCACTTTGTAATGCAGTAACGGGTTGGATTGCATGAGCCCGGCGAATTGTTTGTACACTCGCTTCAGAAAGGCCAAAGTGTTTAACCTTACCTTCAGCAATCAGATCTTTGATTGCACCTGCGACATCTTCAATCGGGACATCAGGGTCAACGCGATGCTGATAAAGCAGGTCGATAACGTCTGTTTTGAGCCGACGTAGTGAGCCTTCGACGGCTTCACGAATATGTTCAGGGCGGCTGTTTAAAAGCTGCTGTTTATTATCATTTCCTAAGTTAAAACCAAATTTTGTGGCAATAACTATTTTGTCACGAAATGGCTTTAAGGCCTCACCGACGACTTCTTCATTTAGGTATGGACCATACACTTCCGCGGTATCAAAAAAGGTTACACCCCGTTCAACCGCCGCACGAATTAATTCAATGGCTTTATGTGTATCAGTAGCAGGACCATAGCCATGGCTTAGTCCCATACAACCTAGACCAAGAGCAGAAACTTCAAGATTAGATTTACCGAGATAACGTTTTTTCATGGTTTAGTTCCTAATAACTGCGTTCATTGTTTGTTTTGTTATACATCCAGTTTACGATTTGCTAACCACTCAACCATGGCAGGATTTCGATGAGAGAAAAAGGCACTCGTTGCCGTAGGGCTGGTGGATAAGATAGAGATCAACGTAATCAAGCTGTAGGCGATTTAGCGAACGTTCAAATTGTGCTTTGGCACCTTCATAACTCGCGCCTTCTAACCATAATTTTGTTGTTATAAATAACTCTTCTCTTGGTATTTCGCTTTGTTTGAGTGCATTCCCAACTTGGCTCTCATTTTGATAAGAAGCTGCGGTATCAATTAATCGATACCCTGTTTCTAGTGCGTCAAGCACTGCGCGCTCACACTCGGCGGCATCTGTCATTTGAAATACGCCGAAACCTAAAAGTGGCATTTCAATATCATTATTTAATTTGACCGTTTGCATATTTAACTCCTTTTGCTACCTGTGAGATAAAGCATAACGTAAATTTATTGATTAGATTAGAGGCTGTTATTTTCTAGCGCTTATGAGCAAAATTCATGAATTCAGATTAACTAAATAAAAAACCACTTAAGAAAGTCGAGGGGGAGAGGTGAAGTAATAATGTTATAATACAAAAGGTTGTGATTACTAATGTATCGATAATAACTAATATTTATTTTGTTATGGTTATTTTGCTCTATATCGTATTGCTTCAACAAAAGCCATAAAAGCAGGTGAGGATTGACGACGGTTTGGATAATATAAATGAAAGCCTTCAAAATAAGGGCTGTAATCTGTTAATACTGCTTGTAGCTTGCCGCTAGTGATATAAGGTTCGGCTAAATGTTCAGGAATATAGGCTATTCCCATTCCATCAAGAGCGGCATTCAGCTGGTGGAGGGTGCTATTAAAGACTAATTGCCCATCGAGTTTCATACTAAAAGCACGACCTTCATGTTCAAACTCCCACGCATAAATAATACCAGCGGCTCGGTGGCGAATGTTAATACATTGATGCTGAATGAGATTATCAGGAATTAAAGGTTTTGGAGAGGATTCAAAGTAAGATGGCGAGCCAACAGCAATTAAGCGCCAGTTTGGTCCAATTCGTACTGCTATCATGTCCTTATTGATCTCATCGCCAATGCGAATACCTGCATCAAAACGTTCTTCTACAACATTAGTAAATCCGTAATCGACATACATTTCTAGCGTAATATCGGGATATTGTTGTAAAAATTCTTTGAGCATGGGGCGAATATACAATTCAATTTGGTCGTCTGTGCAGCTTAAACGAATAGTTCCCCGTGGTTTATCTCTCAGCTCACCAAGTGCGTTAAGTTCAGCATCAATTTGCTCAAATAGAGGACTAATTGCATTCATTAGCTGTTCACCCGCTTCGGTCGCAGAGACATTACGTGTTGTTCTTGCTAATAAACGAATACCTAATCGTTCTTCTAAAAGTCGAATGGTGTGGCTTAATGCCGAGGGTGTCACACCAAGTCTTGCTGCCGCTTTAGTAAAACTCTGTTCTTGAGCAACGATAAGAAAGGCGTGTAAGTCGTTCATTTTGCTTTTTGTCATTAGTGAATTTTTCTCACAAGTTCATAAAGATTATGCCTACTAATTAAATTATCTACCCTATGCCATCATAGTGTCCATTAATTTGTGATTTATAAATAAGAGGGAATGAACGGGATGGATAACGCTATTTTACAAAAAGAACCGCAGCCCCAAAATGCAAATTGGAGTGCGGTTTTTGCTATGACCTTATGTGTCTTTGTGTTGATAGCATCAGAATTTATGCCTGTGAGTTTATTGACACCTCTTGCTCGTGATTTTCAAGTCACTGAAGGTATGGCTGGTCAAGGTATCACTATTTCAGGTTTTTTTGCGGTGATCACCAGTTTGTTTATTTCTGTATTAACGAAAGGAATAAATCGTAAAACCTTATTATTGGGATTAACGGCGATTATGGGACTCTCGGGTGCTCTGATTGCTTTAGCCTCAAATTATTATGTTTATATGGTAGGTCGGGCATTAATCGGTGTTGTTGTTGGCGGATTTTGGTCGATGTCTGCCGCTATAGCCATGCGTTTAGTACCGATAAATCAAGTACCTCGCGCTTTAGCCATTTTTAATAGTGGTAATGCACTAGCAATGGTAATTGCGGCGCCATTGGGGGCTTTTTTAGGTGCGGTTGTGGGATGGCGAGGCGCATTTTTTTGCCTAGTTCCTATTGCAGTACTTGCCATTATTTGGCTGTGGGTGAGTTTGCCTTCGATGCCACCTAATCTATTGTCTAACCGAAATAATCAGCATATTTTCACTATTTTTACGTTATTTAAGCGTCGTGTTATTGCCCTTGGCATGCTAGCTGTTGGATTTTTCTTCATGGGTCAATTCACGCTGTTTACCTATGTTCGTCCTTTCCTTGAAACCGTTACAAAAATTGATATTTCGATGGTGACGTTAATTTTATTAATTATGGGCATTGCAGGATTTATTGGGACGCTCTTAGTAGGGAACGTATTAAAACGTGGACTTTATCGAACATTAGCAGCGATACCATTATTAATGACCATAGCTGCTTTATCTCTTATTGCTTTTGGTCATTCGCTAGTTGCCGTCATGATTTTATTAGGAATTTGGGGATTGATATCAACAGCAGCACCTGTTGGCTGGTGGAGTTGGGTGCCGCGAATTTTTCCAAATAATGCAGAAGCGGGTGGTGGTTTAATGGTGGCTGTTATTCAACTTTCTATCGCGTTGGGTTCTACGGTTGGCGGTTTGCTTTTTGATATTAGTGGTTATCAAAGTGCTTTTGTTTTCAGTGCGCTATTTCTAGTGATTGCAGCCATATTGGTTAAGTTTACGGCTAAGACTGAAGGAGAGGTTCATGTCGAGAATATCACCGAATAAAATTACGATATCTTTATGCCTTTGCATGTTGATTTCGCTTTTTAACTCGATTCAATCCGTTTATGCCAGTGACACTTCTGTGGGTCAGAAGGTAAAAACACACCTTATACAAATACGTGTAGATAACCAAGTAGTTATAGGGAAATTGGATGATACCGAAACCGTACGTGATTTTATTGCCTTATTACCAATAACCGTTGAACTTGCTGATTATGCCGCTACGGAAAAAATCACTTATCTTCCACGCAAATTACTGACTCGAAATACCCCTGAAGGGATAGCACCAGAAATAGGTGACATTGCTTATTATGCACCTTGGGGAAATATCGCCATTTTTTATCAGAGATTTCATTATTCATCGGGCTTAATTCGATTGGGGAAAATTACTCAAGGTATTGAACATTTGAAATTTAAATCAGCGAAGCAAGTCACGATAGTGCTTTTCCAAGAAAACTAACAGAGGGTTAATTTTATGAATAGTTATCGACAAAAATCATCAAAATATCCGCTTAATAATGAACGTCGTCATTTACTGAAATTAACGGGAGCCAGTCTTGCCGTTGCCAGTATTGCATCGGTGATAGTAACTCCTGCCTCGGCTCAATCAATGCCATTACTGAATCAAAAGTGGGATAAAACTTTTGCAAAAAGTGAGAACGTTGAGCACCAAAAAGTAAGTTTTAAAAATAGATATGGCTTGGTATTAGTGGCTGATTTATATCAACCTAAAAATAGGCATGAAAAATTAGCAGCAATTGCGCTCAGTGGTCCTTTTGGTGCAGTAAAAGAGCAATCCTCTGGTTTATATGCGCAAACGTTAGCGGAGCGTGGTTTTATTACATTAGCATTTGACCCGTCGTTTACTGGGGAAAGTGGAGGTGAGCCACGCAATGTCGCTTCAGCGGATATCAACACTGAAGATTTTAGTGCTGCGATAGATTTTTTAGGAATGCAGCCAAATGTTGACCGAGATCGTATTGGTGTTTTAGCCATATGCGGTTTGAGTGGAATGGCATTGACTGCCGCTACCAGTGATTCACGAATCAAAGCAGTTGCAACGGCTTCAATGTACGATATGTCTCGCAGTATTAGCCGTGGATATCAAGATAGTTATACCGTTGAGCAACGCCAAAAAGTGATTGATTACCTTAGTCAACAGCGTTGGGAAGATGCTGAGAAGGGTGACTATGCGCTTGGTTATCACGAAGTTCCTTTTGATGAAAATGGCAATATTATCAAAGGACAACGAGTTTTACCGGAAACCTAACCTGAGAACGCACCTACCGTATTAGCGGCATTTTACGATTATTACCGCACGCCTAGAGGCTTCCACCCTAGATCAATTAATTCATCGACTGCATGGACGGCAACAACGCCGATATCGTTTTTTAATTTTCCGATGCACGCCAATATTGACATGATCTCACCAAGGCCTATTTTATTAATCGCTGGGGAGAATGCACACTCTCGATATTATTCTGAAGATGTTTATAAACAGGCCTCTGAACCAAAAGAGTTATTGATTATTCCAAAGGCAGATCATGTTGATTTATATGACAATATAAATAAAATTCCTTTTGATAAATTAACTGAATTTTTTCAACAAAATCTATGAGTTAGGATATGATTGTTTTTATAAATAAAACTCATTAATTTACTTTGATATATGAGCTTAGTAAGCATACGTTTTAAAATAGAAAAATATCCGGAAAGTTAAAAACTCTCCGGATTTAAAAATAAGTTTAATTTTATTAAATAATAACTAAGCCGTTAAACCACCATCTAAGACAATAGTTTGTCCTGTTAGATATTGGCTATCTTCTCCGATGAGAAACTTAACCGTTTTAGCGACTTCTTGGGGTTGTCCTAATCGGCGCAATGGAATATTTTTGCACATTGCTTTTAGCTTAGCTTCCGGCATTGCGTTGGTCATATCACTGTCAATAAGCCCTGGCGCAACACAATTAACACGTAAACCAAAACGTCCTATTTCATGGGCTAATGAACGCGTTATGCCTATCATTGCTGATTTACTTGCTGCGTATGCTGTTTGGCCAATGTTGCCTTTTAATCCGGTGACGGATGACATTAAAACAATCGAACCATTACGCGCCATTAGCATTGATGGCAGTAACTCACGGTTCCAATTAATAATAGAAATGATATTGTTATCCATAACATCTCGCCAAACCTCAGCATCTTGATGAATATGTAACGCATCCCTCGTAATACCAGCATTATGAATAATCGCAGCAGGTTCACCGAATGTTTCTAATAAAGATTGAGTGAGTGCTTTGACTTGTTTTTCATCTTTACCATCACATTGGTATCCTTTTACCCACGTATCAGAATGTGTATTTTTAAAGGACGCTAATGCATTTGAAATACCCTCAGTACTACGCCCAGTAAAAACCACATTCCAATGGGATAATAATTCAGTCACGAGTGCTTGCCCAATACCTCGGCTTCCACCTGTAATGAGTACCCATTTATCTGCCATTTAAGATTCAGACTCCTTGTCGATATGTTCACATAATATTTTCACTGAAATATTAGGGTGTTGAATGAAAAAATCAGCGTCTAATGAGAGGTTAAACTCACGTTTTACAAGTACCATTAATTCAACATAATCTAAGCTATCAAACTCTAGTTGGATTAATGTTAGGTTTTCATTCATATCCTCTGTTTCTAAATCTTTAGCATCACAGATCATTTCACTAATTTTGATATAAATATTTTGATATTGACTCATCGTATTGTCCTTTGTTCTATTTGCTTTTAGAGTTAACTTTTAATGTTATGGAATTACTCACTAATTTATTTTTATAACGAGCAATTGTTTTAATACAAATTAGTAATCCAGTTTCTATGTCACCGATAACTAATGAAGGTTGAATACTGATATGAATAGGTTCAGGGGTAACGGCGGGTACCCATTTTTGAAGTAGGCTGCTTTCAAAGATGATTTCTTGATGTGTTTGAACGATTGGATAATCTGAAAAAATATCTTTTAAGGTTGTACCTTCCGGTAGCCAAGTTGCAATATTTTCTTGGCGTAGTAGGGCATCATCATGTATCAAATATTGAAACATAACGGCATCAATAAATTGCCAGTCATATAGTTCTTTTGAAAAAACAGCGAATGATGATTGTAATATTGCCACCTCATCTGAAGATAGGCAGTTCATTGTTTCTGAATCATTCAAATCAAAAGTATTTAGCGAAGATAGCTGACACGTTAAGCTATTTTTTTGATCCTCAGCAGATAAGACGGCGACGGAACCCGCTTTGTTTCGAGTTACTAAATGATAGGTTTTATCGTTCCATAATGGATTGCGTAGTCGTACAACACATTTTATATAAGCGTTATTTGGCGCTACGTCATGACAAATTTGCTTACTGGCAAATTGTTTCGCGTCTAATAATACGCGCATACCATGAACACTGAGCTGATCAAGGCCCTGTGCTTGTACCCAATTAAGGTCAAAATGGATTGGGTTATAGTCACCTGAAAACGCCGCCCAGTGGTGAGCATCCTTTAGGGTGTAATGTAAGGGCTTCATTTTGATTTTTCCAAAATTAGCGCGGCGTTAGCACCACCAAAGCCGAAGCTAAGGTTCAGTGTTCGTTCAATATTGCCTGTACGATGCTCATTTGGAATATAATCAAGGTCACATTCAGGATCTGGGTTTGATAGATTAGCGGTTGCTGGCATAACGCCATTTTGAATAGCTTGTAAGCAAATAATCGACTCAAAGCTACCTGCGGCGGCAATTAAATGCCCTGAATATGATTTAGTACTAGAAATGGGGATCTTATAAGCGGCGGAACCTAAGGCCTTTTTAAGTGATTCAGTTTCATTGAGATCGTTCAAGGCTGTCGAGGTGCCATGGGCGTTGATGTAATCTAATGCTTCAGGCTCAATATCGGCTTGCTGTAATGCCATTTGAATTGTTTTAACCCGCGCCAAACAGTCTTCCGCTGGTGAAGTAAAATCAAAAGCATCTGAAAAATTAGCATAGCCTGTGATTTCACCTAAAATAGTTGCGCCACGTGCAATTGCACTTTCACGCTCTTCTAAACACAGGACTGCCGCGCCTTCAGAAAGGACAAAACCACTTCTGTCTGCACTGAATGGGCAGCTCGCTCGTGTGGGATCGGCGGCTTCATGGGTTAACGCACCGAGTATATCGATATTCCATACAGCGCAATCTGTTCGTAATGATTCCCCTGCACCTGCTAACATCATTGCGGCACGGCCGCTTCGAATGACTTCAAATGCATCGCCAATCGCGATAGTTCCGGTGGCGCAGGCCGCTATCGTAGTATTTTGGTATCCGCGTAAGTTCCAAAATTGACTACAGGCTGCGGTAGTCGCATTGGGCATGGCATAAAAACAGTTGAATGGCGATGTCACACCCGTTTTTTCGAACTCACTCACTGACATATAGCTTTCATCGAGTCCCGCCCATCCTGTTCCCATAATCACACCACACATCAGGGGGTCATAATATTCAGTGGGGGAACTGCCAGAAAAAGCCATCTCCATTGCTTCACGAGCAGCGCCTAACGCTAATCGTGAGTGGCGTGGTAAGCGACGGCGGATAGCCGCAGGTACGCCTTTTAAACTCGGTTCGTTATCAATTAGTCCTAAAAAATGGCACTGGATATTTTTTTCTGTTTTATCGACGAGCCGGTAGCCGAGTTGTTTATCCATAATGGCTTGCCAGCAGGCTTGTGCAGTATCACCAAGGGGAGTGACAGCACCATACCCCGTTACAACAACGCGATTAAAGTGAGTTTTTTGATTCATGATTGGTTGTCCTCTGGTTGAGTGCTACCGCCACCTTGTGCTAACCAAAGTTGTAGCGTTGCATAAAGATAGTCGTATTGATTTTGTGCTAATGAATTTTCTAGAGATAAAAGGTCATCTTCAGCATTCAGCAATGTTTGATAATCCAGAACACCAGCGCGATAACGGCTTTCTGTTAGTTTTAATCGTTGTCGACTGAGTGCTAATGAGTCTTGTAGGCGACTTTTTAGTTCTTCTGCGGTGAAGCGTGCTTCCATCGCATTATCAACCTCTGCCAGTGCACTATATGCAGTACTTCGAAATGACACCGCTGCTTGTTGCACCTGTAAATCGGATTGCTCGATGGTGAGCTGCACGGTATTCCATTGAATAAAGGGTAATGAAACCGCGCCTCCTACCACTCGCGTCGGGTCACTAAACCACTGAGTGAAGAGTTGGCTACCTGCATTTAAGGCACCTTGAAGGGATAATGTGGGATAGAAACTCAGTCTGGCTGCATCCGAGTCGGCTAATGCTGAACGTAAACGCGATTCGGCAGCCTGAATATCCGGGCGTTGTGCTAACACGGCCAAAGGGGTTGAGTGCTGGATTTCAATTCGTTGATTACTATCAATAAAGGCTAATTCACTGACATGTTTCTCTGCTGGTCGATTTAACAACAAGGCTAACGCATTGCGTAAACTGTCGCGCTCTTTCATTAGCTTGCGTAATTCATTTTTGCGGCTGATTACTGTTTGTTTTGATTGTAATAAATCGAGTTTCCCAACTTTACCAGCCAAATACCATGATTGAGCCTGTTGCAGGCTTTTTTCTGCAATTTTTTGGCTAGCCGTAAAATTATTAATTTGTTGATTTAACAACGCAATATTCCAATATAATTGTGTTGTAGTATTGATTACGGTTAATGTTGTTGCGTGATAATCCTGTTCTGTTGCGATAGCTTCCCACTCATTTTTCTCACGAATTCTTGCTAACTTCCCCCATAAATCGACCTCGTAATTTAACGATAAACCCGAGCTATAACTTTCTTGGGAAGGGGAGCCATGACGGATTGATTTTGTGTTACTCACCGAACCATCCAAGGTAAAACTCGGCGTGATATTGGTATTGGTCAATCCTGCCATGTTCCGTGCTAATTTTAATTTGATCGCAGCGGCAGCCAAGTCATTGTTGTTTTCTAAAACTTGGGCGATCAGTTGGGATAACTTAGGGTCGTTAAATTTTTTCCACCACTCTGCGGATAAATTCTGGTGCTGTGGTGAATTGATGACGTCATTCCTATTTGAAGAGTGCTTGATTTTTTCATCCCACGACAGGGGTAACTCAAGCGGTGGGCGCTGATATTCTGTTCGTGTAAAGCTCCCGCAAGCACTGAGTAATAGCAGTATTGAAAGTAAAATAGTGTGTAAAGAGAGCTGCTTGATATTCATTCGCGAGCCAATGCCTCTGTCGGATTAAGTTTGGCTGCTCTACGTGCAGGAAAATAACCGAAAATAAGTCCAATTAGCGCAGAGAAGCCACAAGCGAGTAAAACCGGTAATAAGGTAAAAACCATCGTAAATTGAGTGGTGACTTGAGCAAAAATAGTCCCCGCAACCCAGGAACCTGCGATGCCGATTAGTCCGCCAAGGGAACAAATTAGGATGGCCTCAATTAAAAATTGATTCATGATATCGGCAGGGCGAGCGCCGACCGATAGGCGAATACCAATCTCGTGCGTACGTTCAGTGACGGATACCAACATAATATTCATCACCCCAACGCCACCGACTAATAAAGAGATAGCAGCGATAGATGTAATGAGTAATGACATTGAATCAGACGTTTTTTGTAACGCATTTGCCAACTGGTCATCAGATTGAATAAAAAAGTCTTTTTTGCCATGTTCACGTAATAAAAGCTGCTCAACTTGTATTTCAGCTTGTTTAGGTGTCAAGGTTTCAGGAAAACGTAACGAAATATACTCTATTGGTTTGTCACCTAAAACGCGTTGTTGTAATGCGGTGTGGGGGGTCCAACCCATAATAAATCCACTCGACATTTTTGGCCCAGATTTGCGAGCGATACCGATAATTCGCCATGGCGAGCCTTCTATTTGCACTATTTGGTCTAAAGGATCTTCCTCTGGCGTAAATAACACTTCTCGGCTGGTTTCATCCAAAACAATAACGGGTGCATTATCTGCTACGTCTAATGGGCTAAAATTACTGCCTTGTAAAATCTGAAACCCTTGCGCCGCAAAATACTCATCAGAAACACCATTGAGCAGAATTGAAAAGTCGAGTCCTTTATTAACAACAATCGTCATACTGCTGGTAACAGGGGAAATTTGCTCAATCCATGAAAATTTTTTCAGGCTTTTGATATCGTTAAGTGATAACGCACGCTCCATATCTGGGCGTTTCGACCCCCATCCTGTTCCGGGGCGAATTTCAAGGGTTGTACTGCCGAGTTTTCCGATTTCATCCATGATGGTACGTCTTGCCCCTTCACCCACGGCCATTGATGATACGACGGAGGAAATGCCAATAATAATGCCAAGCATTGATAAGAATGCTCGCATACGATGTCCGATTAATGAGCGCCAAGCCATGCGGATTGATTCATGAATACTTCTCCCAAGAGAGGCTCGCCCGTTATCTTTGACTGGCGGGAAATTATGTGGAATTCCTGTTTTTTGTAATGCATCATTTTGATTATCAGCCACAATCTTGCCATCACTGATTTCAATAATTCGCTGAGTTTGCTCAGCAATATTTCTATCGTGCGTGACAATAATGATTGTGTGCCCATCAAGATGTAATTGGTGCAAGACATCCATCAATGCTTTACCACTAACGCTATCTAATGCCCCCGTGGGTTCATCAGCTAAAATCACACGAGCACCATTGATTAATGCGCGACAAATACTGACTCGCTGTTGTTGACCGCCCGATAATTGATACGGTTTATGGTTTAAACGTTCGCGTAAACCTAATTTTTCAGCTAAGAACTTAGTTCGAGTGATGCGTTCAGCTTCTGGCATTGCCGTATATAAAGCGGGAATGGCAATATTTTCTTCAGCCGTAAGGTACGGCATTAAATGATAGCGTTGAAAAATAAAACCGAGATATTGACTGCGTAATTCCGCGAGTTGTTCGTTATCTACCTCATGAACTGCAATACCATTGATAAAAATTTCACCTTGAGATGGCTTATCTAAACAGCCAATAATATTCATCAAGGTTGATTTTCCTGAGCCAGATGCACCAATGATGGCGACCATTTCTCCTTGGTTTATTGATAGTGAAATATCATTCAGCACAGGAATTGTTTGTGTTCCCGCAGAGAATTCACGGAAAACATGATTGAGTTTAATTATTGGCTCGGATGATGACTGATAGTGTTTCATCGTTAACTCACAACACTATCTGGCTGAATGACAACGCGTTCGCCTTCTTCTATCCCATCAATGACCTCGACAAAATGGCGATCATTGAGACCAATTTTTACAGTACGAACTTCCGATTTTCCATTATCAATGACGATGACTTCATATTGATTGATACCGACAGAGCGCCCTAGTGCACTAACCGGTAAACGTAAGGCATTTTTGACTTCAGCAACACGAATGAAAACCTGAGCGGTCATCGAGGTTTTTAATTCACGATTGGCATTATCAACTTCAAATGTGCCATTGTAGTAAACTGCCCCACTTTGCTGTCCACCTGAGTTGTTTTTTTCTTCAAGGGCTTCGGAGGGTATGGGTTGTACATAGCCCATTGTACTTTCATACTGTTTTTCGGGATTAGCGATAACATGAAATGTTAAAGATTGTCCCGAATGAATTTTCTGAATATCAGCTTCAGAAATGCGTGTTTGAATCTGCATTTTATCGAGATTAGCCAGCACTAAGATAGTCGGAGCTGTTTGTGACGAAACGATGGTTTGCCCCTCATTGGCGACAATTCCCAGAACTTCACCACTAATTGGCGCGACAATACGTGTAAAGTTCAAATTAGCTTGTGCCGTTTGTACTGCCATTTCAGACTGAATGATCATCGCATCATTGACATTGACTTGTTGTAACTGGGCTTCATATTGCGCTTGTGCTTGCTCATATTCACTTCGAATACCAGAACCATCACGTTGCATCATGACTTGGCGTTTGTAAGCTTTGATATACTGCATCAAGGTTGCTTCTGCTGCTCGTTTTTGCGCTTGTGTGCTCAAGAGTTGTGCGGTTGCATTTTTTAATTCAGATTGCTGAATGGTCGGGTCAATTTCAGCAAGTAGTTGGCCTTTAACAATTTTATCGCCCTGTTGAACAAATAATTTTTTAATCTGTCCATTAACCTGAGCACCGACGTTAACTTGTACCGAAGGTTTCAAAATACCCGTCACCATGACAATTTTTTCGATATCGCCACGCTCAACGGATAGAATTATTGTTTCGTGTTGCGCTGATGTTGGTGCCTGCCAAAATAGGTTTCCAACGACAATCATGAATAGCAATACAGCAATACCAAGCACTTTGGGCGAGCGAAGTATTTTTATTAATGATTTCAGTTTGACGTGGCGAGTCATCATTGTGTTAATTCCTCTGTTGTGGTTAGCAAAGAGGATGCAGGCTTAGCAGTATCGGTTGTTTTAAACTCATTTTTATTTGATGGATATTGTTGCTTGAGATTGCCATCAATGAGTCGATAAATATGATTAAAACGAACCGTGATTTTATCGCTGTGTGTCACAACGATGAGCGTTTTCCCTGCCTTACGACAATGAGACTGGATAGTTTCCATCACGGTTTTTGCGGTTTCTTCATCTAAATTAGCCGTGGGTTCATCGAGTAGAAGAATAGGGCGAGCGCTATATAGTGAACGAGCCAATAAGAGGCGTTGACGCTGCCCAAGTGAAAGCGCGGAATGACTTTCTCTTATCAGTGCGTTTAAACCACCCGGTAAGCTATTGATGACTGTTCCCAATGCGAGATTTTCGAGCAATTGCTCAATAATTTTGCGATCTTTTTCGCGGAAGTTGGGGTCAAATAATGTAATGTTTTCCAACACTGTCGCATTGAATAAAATATCTTCTTGGCTTTGTAAGCAAACCAGTTGCGTTAATTGCTGGGTACTGACAAGGTCACCATTCGAATGACATTCGCCTTGTTGTGCGGCGAATAATCCAGCTATCACTCTTAATAATGTACTTTTACCTGCTCCGGACTCCCCGACGATGGCTATCTGTGTACCCGAAGGTAAATCTAAAGAAATATCATTTAAAATGGGTTTGATTGGATCATAGTTAAAGTGAATATGCTCAAAGGCGAGATGGGGCGCTTTACCTGTAGGGTGCTTTTCTTTAAATGGCGTAATATTTTCTTCATTCTTTTTAGGAAACAAAGAATGAACTCGGGTATCAATAATATGTAGTTGTGATTTATGAATAATGGCATAGAAGATACGCGTGATATATGAGGTGAAAATCTGACGTAAGAAACTATAAGCAAAAAAATCACCTAGCGAAATTAAGTCGTTAGCAACCATTGGTAAAATCACTAACATAAAAATGACCATTTCTAAGCTACCCGTTAATTGATAGATGCCATCTTTAATTTGTTGGTAAACATTCCTTCGTTGCATGCACGTAAATAATTCACGGCTTAACCATGCAAATTGCGCTTTACGTTGATTCTCTAACCCTGCTGTTTTAATGGTGAGGATGCCTTGCAGCGTTTCCATGAAGAAATCATTGAGTTCGGCGGCCTTGAGCTGTAGTTGCTGCGTATACCAACGGTCACGAATGATTGCCCAAACGCTGATAAGCCCCATGATGGTGACACCGGCCGCTGAAATCGCCGCTAAAACCGGCGCTATCCAAAACATGACACCGAGAGCGATGGCACAGATTATCCAATCTGTACGTAATCCATTATCAAGTTCAACTTTTGCAGTTAACGCGCCTTGCCACGCCACAAAGCGGCTAAAAATATCGCCAGGGGCACGTTTTTCGAAGAAGCGTAATGGATTGCTGAGTAAACGTGAGAATCCCACACCGCTATTGATTAAGACAAAATGTTTTACAAATCGCTCACTTACCATTCGTACGGCAAGGGCAAGCAATGTTGCACCAACAAAGGCGAGGATAAACCAACCATAGGGAAAAATCGCATTTTTTGCATCAGAGAAGGCTTGGTTTATTGCATTGCTCACCATAGCCGGCATTAAAAAAAGTGTTAGTGAAACTAAGAAAGTGAATGTCATTAACCAATAAATATTTCGAACAACCGCAGTTTCTTTGAGGCTCATCGCATGAGGAACCTTCCGACTATTCGATGTATTTTTTGTTGTTGATTCTGCTGCTGCGGCTGCTGTGAGGGATTCAATTTTATTTAGTGCAGTTTCAGGCTCTAAAATGAGTGCATACCCACTAATTTCAGCCTTTAAGGCAGCAAAAGGCAGCCATTGTTGTCCAATGGCGGGATTCATTACACAGACATTTTGCCCTTTACGATATGCAAGTACGACAAAGTGATTTGCGCCGTAATGTAAAATAGCAGGGAGTGGTAGGCTATTTAACTCATTGTGCTCAAAAAGTACCGGTGTTGTCGCAATGCCGTAATTGGTTAAGATAGTTGAAAGGTCGATCAAAGAAGTCCCGTGATCGGAAGCAGGATAAACTTCACGTAAGGTATCGAGAGAAATAGATAACCCTTGAGTTTGTGCCAGCATTGCAATACAAGCTAGCCCACACTCATTAGTTTCTTCCTGATAGATAAGACTTGGAATAATGTTTTTCATTATTATTAATGATTAATAAAATAAAGTGAATGGCTATGCCATAGAAGCCAGTCATGGGGATAATCGCGAATTGCATTTTCGATAATCACTGGCATTTGAGCTGCGACATCTTTAGCCGCAACAGGAGAATATATTTTGATTTGTAGCCCATTTTGATAATACAAATGGTAGAAAATAACCTGCGCTGAAATCGCGTTAGATAATCGTATGACTCCATTGTGGAGTTTGGCTGGGCGATTAAATAATTGGCATGATAATTTACTCGACATCCCTTCTTCGGTTTGAATTGTGTAATCAGGGGTTATATCAGGAAAAACAATCATGTTTTTCTGACCTGTCGCCGTTTCTGTCATTAACGTCATTAGGCTGCTGGCCAAAGATTTATTATCTTGATGAATTGAACAGTAAGATAAATTGACAGCACCTAGTTCCCGAGCAGACATATTATATTTTTGTTGTTCAGCACTAGAGGAAACAACAACGGTGGCACTACCTGGTGTAACACCCGCGCCGACCATAGTGGCAAGAACATCTGAAACCATATGTAGGGGGGCAAGAACAATGGGCTTTTTTTGCTGATGAAGGGGTTCGACAACGTTATTGAGAGCGAGCGTACAAGCTTGAACTTGAGCAATAATATGGCGATTTTGTCCCCAAGTTGCTGCTTCTTCTAAAATAAAGCGACGAACTGCAATCCAGCTTGCATCAATATAGCCGTTAGTTTTCATTAAACTGCGGAAATTCTCGGTGGCAACTTTATTATGATTCTGATATTTCCGTCCCAAGATCCCCATGCGAGCAAGACCTCGAGATATAACGAATATTGATGCGATATTGCCGTGATGCAGTAAAAAGCGTAAAGAGCTCAACGCACTATGGCTGAGCTTTTCATATCCTTTTTTAAACGGCATCAAGCAATTTTTCGCGCTGAAAACCGTCCAAACAATTAAAAACTGAATCACTGTGACTCCTTTTTACTTTTATCTAGTAATTCAATCATGTAATCAGCAAACTCAGGAAAATCGCGATCTTGATAAACCACATAACGTTTATTAATAATAAAAGCGGGGGTGCCAGTAATTTGATAATATTTAGTGATATCAGCCATATATTTGAGTCGTTCTTGGACTGCCTGACTTTGACTGACTTTTAGATATTCAGTGACATTAATATCATTTTGCTTTAGCCAATTTTCGAGTATGTCTTTTTTAGCTAATTCAATTTTTTTATTAATTACAGAATCATATAGACTTGAACGTAATTTAAACTCTATACCCATTTCTTCTAATGTTGCAAAAATAGGCGCATAAGCGGCTAGCCCTTCACCGTTAGTGATTGTCAAATGGATGACTTTAAATGTGGCATTTTCAGGTAGTGTCTTTACAAATTTACTAATGTTTTCATCATTAATTGCACAGTAATGACAACCATAGGATAAAACTTCGATAATACTGTTATCTTCTTTTATTGGGCTTAATAAAACTTGTTCAGTACTAAATTCAAAAAAAGAAGAATTTTGATTGTCATCATTTGAAAATGTTTTGAAGACAAAAATATGATAGAACAAAACCGTTATGAGGGAAGACGCAATAATAACAAATAGTGTATAAAGAGTAAGGGTTTTTGGTTTGAAATGCATATTCATAACAGTTAATTCCATTCTTTTATGAAAATACATGGAGATAAATCCCCATGTATATATTAATTAAATAAAACTAATTAAATCTTATGGTGCGATTGGGCCTGCACATTTAGCATCATCAGCAGTTTGAGCTTGGTAAGTTTTATTACCATGCTTGTCAGTACATGTTGTAATTAGCTTACAAGATGAAACACCACCAACAATGATTTTTTCATAAGAGTCTGAACATACTTTACTTGTTCCACCAACGATATTTGCAGCTTCAGTAGCATTTAACTTTTTCATTTTGTTTCCTTTTTAAATGTATATTAATTAAATAAAACAACACTCTATTGATAAACGATTTACCAATAAATTCTTACAATTCTATTTCTGATATGAAGGTTTCTATAAAAACAATCAATTCTGTCTAATTAATTAAATTAATTTGTTCAATTCGTTCATCTTTAATAAATAGCCATTTTGCTTTTTTATAAATTTTTTTAGCTTTTTCTTTTTGATCTAACTCATTTAAAACAAGTATCCATGAATAATAAACATTAGCATCAGGGTATTTAAGAGAGTAATCCTCTGCCCAAATGTCAAATAGTTTTAAATATTTATTATCATGTGTTTCATTATAACGTAACAGATATCCCATATTTAAATCATAACAATATCGATCAGCTATTAATAAATAGCTCCATTTGTTGTTAGCAGGATTTGACGTTGACAATATTGATTGACTTCCTGTTTTTTCAATATAAGTTAAATATTGTTGTGCCTGCAACGTTAAATATAATAATGTTATTGAAAATACGCCACCTAATGCCAATATACTCCTTGAAAAAATAGCAATTGGTTTATAAATTATTTGTTTTTTTAATGAAACATCGGTGCACCGTAATAATAATATCAAAACTATTCCATGTGGCGTTGATAGCCATAATGGAAACTCGGTCATAATATGAATAAAAATAGGTAAAGCTATTACTAGATAAATATAATTTTGGCTTCGTAATGAAGATCGTAATAAATAAAAAACACCTAAAGTTATGAGGCATATACCGAGAAGCCCAATTAATCCACCTTCAACCATCCAACGCAATATTTCATTATGGGGGTGAGACATTGTGCTTTGACTAGTACTAATTAAATTACCACCAAATCTCTCTAAGAAAACTGATTCAAAACTACCAACTCCAGTTCCCCATAAGAAATTTTCACTAAATAGAGATAAACTATGTTGCCATAAAACCCAACGAATATGTGATGTATGTAACTTCATTTCAGAAACATCAGAAACGTTAAGCCCAATTTTAATTATATATCCTAAAATAAGTCCAATAATAATTGAAAATAAAGCGAGTAATATTTTTTTACGATAATACCGTGCAAAAATAAAAAAAACAATTAAAACTAAAAATAAACTTAAATAACCTGTTAATGATTGTGACAAAGGTAATACTGAACTCATTAAAATGAGACTTATCATAATAATGCTAAGAGAATACCAAGTATTTTTTTTAATTTTAATTATTAAACCAACTGCACTTGCTATTCCAACACAAATAAAACTAGAGAAAACATTTACTTGTTGAAATATACCATATGGGCGTTCACCCGATAATGGCGGGTAAGAAAGTCCAGCTATAGGTAATAGATTAAAAGTCTGAACTATGGCTAGTGTACTTTCGATAACGCTAGCTAGTAATATTCCCCATAATATAATTTCGGAGTCAACTTCTGAGAAATTGATTTGCATTAATAATTGATAGAAAACCAATATCCCTAATATCCAGTATGCTGTTAAATAGGCACTTTGTCGATAAGCATCTGGTGAAAAAAAACAAATAAAAATAAAAATAATTAGGCCGATAGAAATTAAATTGCTAGCTGTTGAGTAAAATAGGGTAGTTCTTTTTAGTTGGATGATACTAACTAAAAAAATAAATAAAGCAATACTAAAGTTACTAATTATATTTAATGGCAATGATAAACCTGAACCACCTAAATTAGGTAGATATATATGTAATATCACACCAAAAAAAATAAGCGTGAGAAAGAGTGTCACCCAAGGGTAACCTAGTCTTTTATTATTAAAATTTGTTTCTATTAAATTCATATTATTATTTTTAATTATTATTGATAATTTAAGGTGTAATATGCCGTGCTATAGAAATGTCCATAGGTAATTGTTTCATTTGCTAACGCTTCTGGTTCAGCTTGAATATAAGCCTTAAATTTAATTTCAGTATTATTGTCTGTAAGATTTTGTGCTAATGAAGGTGCATTCAATTTAATTGATGTATCATTTTGATTTAGCAAACCAATACCAATCCCACTTGCTGTGCTTTTATTATTAATGGCTAAATGGTCAGGAAGATCTTGATTTTCTATTCCATTAAATGTCACTGTGACTGCTTTAAATACAGAAGTATTACAACTTATTAAGTGTATAGAAAAAGGCAATGGTTTTGATTTGCCATTTAAATAAAGCTCCTTGACAGATACTTGCTCAAAATCAACAGGTATTTCTTCACTTCCTGGTGCTATTTGACAGGGTGTGACAACAACTGTTCCTGAAAAAGAGTAATTACCTGTATTAATATGTGAAGTACTTGCAATGGCATGGCCAGAGCCTAATATAAAGCCGCAAATTGCGCCAAAATATTTTGCACGAATTATTTGTTTATAATTTAACATGCTATTAGCTCCTTATTGAAATTCAGCAAGAATAGTACCCGTTGCTGTAAATTCACCATCATCTACCGTACTTCCGGGGGCTGCAATCGGTGCTGCGGTTAAATTCCAAGTACCTTGATTGTTTACAAAGTTAGGTACTTGATAGGCTTGGTTGGGCTTAACCACATTTCCCATAGAATTATCTTTAATGACAATGCCTAAGTTTGTACGTTTAATACCATTTTTTAAGGTACCGAAATAATCTGAATTAAATTCAGCGTGACCTGAAGCTCCTGGCAATAGTGATAATTTGATATTTAAGTCACCAGTTGTAAAACTACCTCCTGAGCATTTCACTGGTATCGCGAAAGGTTGTAGGTAATTTGTTCCATTTAATTGTTCACTGGTATTCGCAACATCACCAAACTTTATATCAATAGGATTTCCGTTATTAATTATGCAACTATCTGCAACGGTAATAATACCTGCCCCTAATACCACACGGGTTGACGGTATAGCGGCGTAAGAAGTTCCGGCATTATCTTTTCCTTTTTTGGCAAAAACTTGTACTAGCTCCGCTTGATTAATGGTAATTCCATTAATAATTGGTTTTTTTAGTCGGAATGTTACTCTTCCATTAGAACCTGTTTGTAATGTTGTCGCATAGTCACGGCTATTCGTACTCGTTGGTCGGCATTCCATTGGATCGGACCCTCCGTTCCAAAGATTTGTCATAGGAACTGTAATATGTTGGTTTACCAGTCCACCAATCTGGATTTCAACTTTTACATCAAAATATTCGTTGAGACTTAAATAACCCGGATTTTGCATTGATTTTGGAATTGTTGATGTCAAATCAAACGTCATTCCAGAGTCAGGATCTGTATTACCAGGCCCCCCAGGTTTCATATAAGTATCGCAATAAATATTAAAATAAGGCGTGTTACCTATATTGAATGTAAATACGGTTTCTGCGTCTTTTTCATTAACCAAAAGCTGATTATTCATCTGCGCTTCAAAAGTATAAGTTCCGCCGTCAGGAATAACAGCGCCATGGGGATATCCTAGTGCTCGCATAGGTAATAATGCGGTTGTTAGAAAACCAGTTATAATGACGACACTTTTAAAATTTTTATTTTTGAGCATAGACATTTTTATAAATACTCCAGTTTTAACCTAACTAACCCGTTAAAGTTACCTGCTGTTACTGTTTGCCCTGTCGCTTCTAATACTGCATTTAGTGTGATGTTATTATCTCCAGGTTTAATAACCCATGAGGCTTTAGGTTGATTTAACATTAAATTTTCATGATCCTGACTGAAAATACGCAATCCAGCCCCTTTCACATCACCTTTAATACGCACTAAATCAGAATTAAAGAAATCAGGTTCTCCGGTGATACTCAATGAAACGGCACCTTCTCCTGTGAGATAGTAACGTTTACCGTCTTGAGTGGCTTCGCCCGCAGAATTAACAAACGATCTCGATGCTCCTCGTTGACAGTCTTTAAGCCGTATATTAAAAGTGACTGGCGCGCTTCTATCACCAATTCGATGAAATGTTCTTGCGTTTATTTCACCTAAATCAACATATTGCTCCTGTGTGCTTAACTCGAGAACACAAGGTGATGCATATATACTTCCTTGGAAATGTACTTCACTGTGTACGTCAAGTAAGGTTTGACGAGACGTTTTATCATCTGCAAGTTCAGCAATTGCACTGGCACTACTTACTCCGAGTAACAAGATCCCTAAGTGTTTAATTTTCATGTTAATACTCCTAGCGTGGTTGTTGCTCGGTTGGTAATGCCTTGCATGTATTTCCACTACAACTGTATTTCAGTTCAGGATGTCCGCCATAATCGTTCACATACATCATGGTAAAGCTTTCTGCCGCACCATTTACTTTGATATCTAAGTGAGATTTAGGCGCAATCATGACACCTGGGAAATCGGTAAGTTTCTTTCCACCCTCGGCCGTTAATTTGTTATTTAAACTAATTATGGTGACGTAATAAGGTGTTGGGTTTTCTGCTCGCCAATTATTTCCCTGTTTGTTGAACGTAACTTGATTTTGCCAAACTGCACTTTTTGATTTTGGAATAACGGCAGTTGGTCGATAAAATAGTTTGATACGTGACTGCATGGCCAGCTGTAAAACATTGGCTTTATCGGGTTTTGGTGGAACTTCACGAACATTTAAATAAAATAAACTTTCACGATCTTGTGGTAATTTATTGATCTCATTTGTTTTTGAAACGCGAGCGACGCCTTTTTGTCCCCCGTTAATTCGTTGTAATGGTGGCAGTACAACTAAGGGCGATGTAATTTTTTTACCTTCAGCATCTTCAACCCATGACTGTGCTAAAAATGGAATACTTAAACTTGTATTTGATAAATTCGCACTTGTAGAAGTCTCAGCTTCCGTAATAATAATTCGTGTTCTATCAAGTGAAATACCAGCATATGACTGATTAACACCTGCCATGATGACTAGCAAACCACCGACCCATTGATTTATCTGAATTGCCATTTTTTATATCCTATATAAGACTTGTTCTGATCGTCGTTTTATTATTGGCAAGGCAGCAGAACTGACATACCAGAATCAATTTGTGCAGGTAGCTGAACTTTGCATTGTGCTTTTCCACCCCAAGAGACGGTTAACGTTTCTTTAGGATTTACTGCCATCAAATAAGACAGCCCATTTTCCATTACCATGGCAATATTGATGCCATCAGCATTGGTTACATCTGCGCCAAAAGGAGGAACGGTGTCGTTATAACGGATTGTTGCCACTAATTTTTCACCTTTTGCTACATCAAACCGCTGATAACCAATTGCGCCTTCCGTTAATGTTGATGTCGCAATCGCTTTGTTGGTATCAACATCACTGTTTAGTTTGTCCACATCAATACGAGTATCAAAACTGTAATAGCTCACGATATCGGGAACGACTGATATACCTTTCCAGTTAGTTCTGGCTTTTTCATGGTTAAATGGCACGCCGCCAACACCATTGGTATCAACCATAATTCTTGCCGTATTGCTTGTTGCACTACTGTTATGCAGCGCGGCACCATAGCCCGTAGCGGTAAAACCACCACGGAATGTTCCGTTAAGTGATGCAGATTGTCTTTCTTGATAGCTGACGTTGGTATTGACTTCAGCAAGTTGCGTTCTTTTTTGATAATAGCCATCGAATTGGGCACGGTCGTCACCACTTCTACCGGCTCTAATTCGCCATAAGTTATTGAAATCTCTATTGTCACTATATGACAACATATGGCTTGTTTTACTACCACTGTTCTGTAAATCATAGCCCGCCCAACGGCTATCACCGACAGGGACTGAAACCGATAGGGATAGGCTATCATCGCGTTTTCCACGATATTCAGAGCGATAGGCTGAAATATTTGTTGAGATACCATCAATTTCCATAAAACGGAATGTACGACCAACAGATAAGCCATATCTATCTTGGGTTGTTTGATCCCAAAAGGTTTGACGGGTATAGGTTAAGAATACGGTTGTTCGCCAGTCTGCTTGGTCAGCCCAAAATGTTTTATTTGCGGTAATGGTATACATCTCTTTTTGACGACCAGTACCTAAATATTTATTTTCACGCTCATCTAAATATTGAGATATTGTCCGAAATTTATCCTGTGAGAAGCGATAACCGGCAAATGTAATGGTACTGTTAATTTCATCAAATGATTTTGAATAGCTGAGTCGAAAAGATGAGCCCGTTTCAGTGTTGTTGCCCGGAATCCGACTAATAGATTGTGTGATATCAGCAGACAGTGCACCCAAAATAGAGAGATCTCGCCCTAAGCCTGCGGATAGTGCGGTATAGTCTTTGCCTGCAAACAATATTCCACCAATAACTGACCAGTTATTACTTAATCCCCAAGAGAAATCACCTGTTGCAAACATGCTACCTTCAGGCTTGTGGTTAAAGCGTGATGGTTTACCCGCCGAGATGTTATAGCGGATATAGCCAGGCCGAGTTAGATACGGAATATTTGCGGTATTAACTTGAAAGGTCGAAATATCGCCATCATCACCTTCAACTTTTACATCTAGCGTTCCGCGAATTGAGCTTTGTAAATCTTGAATACTAAACGGGCCGGCAGGAACGGTTGTTTCATAAACCACTCGTCCTGCTTGGCTAACAATAATTTTTGAGTTACTTTTGGCAATTCCATTAATTTGTGGTGCGTAACCGCGTAAATTAGGCGGTAACATACGTTCATCACTGGATAAGTTAAATCCGGTATAACGAATAGTGTCAAAGACTTGAGAGTTAAGATAGATTTCCCCTAACGTCAGTCTTGCTGCCATATGGACTAAAGGGCGATATGCATAGAATTGATTCCAATCGAATTTTCTGTCGCCACGTTCATTATAATTAGCCTGATAGTCTGCCCTGAAACGCCATGCGCCAAGGTTGAATCCAGTTTGGCCATAAGCAGATAATGAATGTTTATTGGTGTGTGTCGTTAAAGAACGTGCAACTGTCCCAGATAAATTATAGTCAAATAAGATACCGGATACGCCAGTATCCCAACGTTCAGGTGGTACCCAGTTTGGGTCCGAATATTTCATCCACGCCTGTGGCATAGTGATATCCAGCTTTCCTTCTGAGTTATTAATTTTCGCACCAGGAATAACTAAAATATTCGAACATTCTGGCGATATGATTTGAATTTTCTTTAATGCATCTTCTTGAAGTGCGAACATTTCAACTTGTTCATGTGTAAAACAAGCTAATGTTTTTTCACTATTTTGTGGATCAGTAATATAAGTTATTTTTTGTTGAGATAATGATTGACCGTTAATATAAAGGTCTAATAAATAGACTCCAGGAAACACAAAGTTATCTTTAGAAAAACGCGTTAAATCAATATTACTTCGATCGCCAACATCTAATACATCTGTATTAAATTCGACGATATCATCAGCGAGGAGATTTGAGGAATAACAGAGTAATGCAATATATATTGCAAATAACCTTTTCATCTTAATTATGTTTTTATTAAAAATAATCATTATATTTACTCTGTATTCACTGGCAATGTTGGAATTAATTTCTCATGAGCTTATGAGATAAAATAAATTTTTAATTTTTCTTCTAAAAATAATCCATTCTAAATCGTAGAGTTGCTGCAAACTCACCTGCCTTTATATTTTTTTGATAAGCAATAAGAACTGCAGTGAAGTTCAAGCTATCACGTCCTTCAAGTAAGGTGTAATCCGGCATTTTTGTATTAAGGCTTAGAATTTCTCCATGATAATCTCGTAATTGAATTCCAAATCCTTCAGACTTTCCATTAACTCGAAGTAATTTATCACTATCGACTGATGTTCCCATTATTGTTATTTGAGCTCGAGATGCGCTACCTTTATCTGCTGAGGGAAGTGTGCAGCCAATTAGTTTTATTTGAAATTGTTTACTTACAAGTAAATTAGCCTCTGGTGTAATTTCTCTTGCACTAATTTCACCAAAATCGATCCAAAGATCTCGGCTATTAGGATCAATTGTGCATGAGGCTTCTATTAGTTCGCCATGCATAATAATATCACCTGGCGTGCTATTAATTGTTACTCCCCAACTTAATAAAGGTAACAATAAATGAGAACCTAATGCTATTTTTATAACTCGCATTATCATGGGGATACCATATGGCTATATATCAAGTTTTATTATTGCGGAGTATTTAATACTCCGCACATTTTCATAAAAACGAGCTACAGCTTATTGATAGTTGATTTGGAAATTAATCGTTGAATCAAAGTTACCTGGCGTTACTGCATTAGATGCATTATCAGCTTTTAGATAAGCAACGAATGGAATTGATGTTTTACCATCAGTTAAGTTAACTGCTGTAGAGGCAGTTCCCCAAACAACATCTTGATTGCCATTGTCTCTTAAACCAATACCTGCGCCACTTGCTGTACCTGAAGTAAATGCGGCTAAGCTAGCATCGTTAGGGTTCACTGTTGATGGTGTATATGTCACTGTTGCTGTTTGTGCTACAGTGGTATCACAGCCTTGCAGGACGATATCTTTTTTAACGTTACCTGCGCGTTCACCATTTTTTAGGTTTGCTACTGGGATTTGATAAAAATTAACTTTTACTGGGCTTGATTCTTCACTTAGACCACATGCAGAGTTGACTAACTCACCTGTAATTTCAATCGTACCGTTAGTTGGTGTACCCGTGTAAGCCGCCATTGTTGCAAAAGAAGCAAAGCCAGTTACGAATGCAGCAGCCACGACTATTTTATTCAATTTCATGATTTATTAATCCTATATGATGTTTATTTTGTGATGATTGTTATTAATAACAACTTTAGATAAAAATAAGCATTAACAAAAATTAATTAATGATAATCTTTAATAAAGTTGTCATTTTATTTTCTATTTTTAGGGTCTACAAAACTGATCTTATTTAACAATACCCGTCCTGGGTGTAATAATAGATTTTATAAATTTCATCGCCATAATTTTTTAGAATCTTGACCCAGTACAGATAAATAGGTGGATTCATTTTTTATGATATATTTTAGTCTTTCGTTATCATGTTTATCGATAACAGTATTAAAAAAATCTCTCCATGATTTATTAAATACGGTTAATATCGTATCCATCATTTCAAATGTTAGCTTAGTTTTCCCTGTTTCATATCGAGATATTTGTTGTTGGCTAACATTTAGCATTTTTGCCAGTTGACCCCCTGTTAGGTTTTGCTCTTTTCTTATTCCTCTTAAATATAGTCCCACTTCTTTATTTATTCCGTTAGAAAAATGAACCATTTGATTAGAAAAAAAAACCATTTTAATTGACCTTTAATTTAAATAACTAACCTCAGACGCCATATGAAATTTTCATTAAGTATATTGGCGGTTATTTATTTTGTATAATAGATAGTACGAATTGATTGATATTAAAAAACATTATCATCTTAATGAAATGAAAAAGTGTTACAGGAAAATGAATGAGTTAAAAATATAAATCATAGATAACAATGAGTTATATTTTTCATATCTAAATAAAAGTAGATGCAATTTACATTTAGATACAATGTAAAATACAGACACACAAATTCAACTCGTTTTATGTTTAATTTGATCAAAAATAATACAAATGCAAGCTAGTAAATGTCACTAGTTACTCCAATTACGAGTTTATTATTTTATTTGTTTTTTTTTAAGACTTATCCTACTCAGACTACAGGTTAAATTTTCAATGAATTATCATGGATTATTATAAAAACAAGTAATTTGTATGGGTATGTCAATGGCTTGATTTCATCTTAATTGGATTGTCATTTTGAGGCGTGTAATTTATAAATGAGATAAGTTAGGGGTGTATCGGTATCAAAATCTCAGTGTGGGTGTTTATTTTAGTATTAAGTTTTATTCAGATATTGAACAATTCTAGTTTTTAGCTTTTTCCTTAACAGGGTCTCTTATTAACTGATTATTTATAATATTGAAGGTACTGGTTTCATCGTAAAAGTATTGTCGCTTTGAACTGTGGGCAAAAAAAAGGAAAATGAAGTCACATTATGCTTCATTTTCCTGTTCACTACCCTTTCAGGTAGGCGTTTATCTAGAATTTATTGGTGTTTAGTTCCCTGAAAGTGGTGTGTAGCCATAACGAATAGTTTCAGGTTGATCAAGATGGATCTGCGTGATGGCAGGTTGAGTGCACGCGATCACGCGGCCATCACGAATAGAATAACGTACAGGAACTTGGCGACGTAGAGCATCAAAGCCATTTTCTGCGGGTAGAATAAGTAGGCTTGCGCGTTTACCTTCACTCACACCATAATCTTGTAAATTCAGTGTTCGTGCACTGTATTGTGTAATAAGTTTCAGCCCATCATTAATTTGGTCATAGCCCATCAACTGGCAGACATGCAGCCCCATATGCAAAACTTGAAGCATGTTGGCTGTACCCAGTGGATACCATGGGTCAAATACATCATCATGACCAAAACAGACATTAATATCTGCGGCTAACATTTCTTTGACTCGGGTGATCCCTCTGCGTTTAGGGTAGGTGTCAAAACGGCCTTGCAGGTGAATATTAACCAGTGGGTTTGCGACAAAGTTAATGCCAGACATTTTTAGTAGGCGAAATAGGCGAGAGGCATAGGCACCATTATATGAGTGCATTGCAGTGGTATGACTAGCAGTAACGCGAGCGCCCATACCTTCGCGGTGTGCTAGGGCGGCAACGGTTTCCACGAAACGTGATTGTTCATCATCAATTTCATCACAATGCACATCAATCATACGATCGTATTTCTGTGCCAGTGCAAATGTTTTATGTAGAGATTCCACACCGTATTCACGGGTAAATTCAAAATGTGGAATTGCGCCGACAACATCAGCACCCAAACGCAATGCTTCTTCTAATAATGCCTCTCCGTTTGGATAAGACATGATGCCTTCTTGTGGAAAAGCTACAATTTGCAGATCTATCCATGGTGATACTTCTTGTTTGACTTCGAGCATGGCTTTGAGCGCAGTGAGTGTGGCATCGGACACATCAACGTGAGTACGGACATGTTGAATGCCGTTGGCAATCTGCCATTTTAGTGTTTTCCAAGCACGGGCTTTAACATCTTCATGAGTCAGTAATGCTTTGCGTTCTGCCCAGCGTTCAATCCCTTCAAATAGTGTGCCGGATAAATTCCAGCTTGGCTGGCCCGCGGTTTGGGTGGTATCAAGATGAATGTGGGGCTCTATAAATGGAGCGATAACTAAACCGCCCTCGCCATCAAGGCTTTCAGGTAAAACTTCATTGGTAGGCTGCGGGACAATCGCCTGAATTTTTTGGTTATTAATATCGATACGCCATAAGCCATCACGTTCCGGTAAACGGATATTATGTATATGTTTTATATTATGATTAAGCACGGGTTATCTCCGGGTTGATGACATGACGACGATTAAGCAGTGGATTTAGAACAGCATAACTTAATGCGCCACCAAGGACAGCATTTACAGGAACAATTCCTGGTAGCCAATGGCCTGCAATTACACCAACGGCGACAGCGAGTAGTGCGCTAATATTGACATCACGCATTTTGCTACAATCAAAGGTGTCATAACGGTGGCGATACATTAAGTAGTCCATAATAATGATCCCACCAATTGGTGGAATAGCCGCAGATAAAAAAGTTAGCCAACTAATAAAATTGTTATAAAGCCATAGCGCACATAGGGTACCGATTAAGCCATTAATAATAGATAAGGTTTTGCTAGATAGCCCTGTAATATTGGCAAACCCCAGTCCTGAAGCGTAAAGTGCATTATCATTTGTGGTCCAAATATTAAGCCCAAGAACGATAATTGCTGGCAATAAGAGCCCTTGTGCAATCATGACATCTGAAATATCTGCCATACCGAGTGATGCAGCGCCAGCGGCACCAAAGATAAACATTAATGAATTACCGAGGAAAAATGCCACTATTGCAACGAGTACTGCAATTTTTGGCTTGCGTCCGAAGCGAACAAAGTCTGCGGTTAAAGTACCAGCACTGACAAATGAGCCAACAACCATTGCCAAGGCTAAGTTAAAATCGATAGGTTGTGCGGGGACAATGGAAACCAAGGTGCTCATGCCGCCCACACTGGTTACTGCAAGATAGACAGAGTAGCTGCCGAGGATGGCAATTGCCGGTACAGCAATAATTGATAGTACGGTCAGTGCGGAAATCCCAAAAAAAACAGTTACTGTCATCAATATTCCAGAGACACCAATTAACCAATTAATATCCCAACCGGTGGCTTTTCCTACTGGAATGGCAAACATCGCGACACCAACACCGAACCAGCCAACTTGTGTACCGCCGAGTAAGAATGATGGGAGCCAGGAACCTTTAATACCGAAGGAGTAACGCGCGAGAAGGTGAGTTGTGAGGCCTGTTTTAGATCCGATGAAACCAAGAGATGCGGTATAGATACCAAGAATAAGATTACCGATAAGAACTGCGAGGAAGAAATCATTAAAACTGAGACCGGTACCGAGTGCGCCTCCGGTCCACATACTGGCGGAAAAGAACGTTAAACCTAGCATCACAAAGGTTAATGCTAGTCCGCCTTTTCTCGCGGATATGGGCACAGGCCCATGACTATAATTTTTATCTTCAGACAAAATTACCTCCCATTTCGATTAGCAGGCCAAAAAATTCGAACGGAGTTTATAGATGAATAAAATAAAAGCAAATTATTTCGCACATAGTTTAATACAATTAATGAATCGCTAATGTGACGATTTTATATCTTTATATTATATTAATTGAGTTAATAACGTTAAAAAATAGATCAATATTTTGGTATTGAGAACTATTCTAATTAATCTGAAAATTATTTTAAATTTACTCATGATATAGGAATGAATTTTTTAATATATTCATCTTAATGTGCTAAACAATTTAATTTCAATATTTCATAAAGTAAATTTAGATCACAAAATAATAGCAAATTTTATTTTTAACTATAAAAATTGATTTCACTCAATTAAATAAAACCATTGAGGCTCACAATGGAATGTGACACTAGGGATTTTATTTCATCACTCCAATTAACTTCTAAGCGTGACGCTATAATAAGAAGAGGATATTTTATGATAATGCAAATTATCGCAGGGCTAGTCATTTTTTTGACAATCTATTTATTAATAAAGAAATATGAAACTCGAATGGTACTCATTGCAGCTGGATTAGTACTTTGTATTATTAGTTTAACACCAATGAGTGCACTCGATGCTTTTAGTGAAAGAATGGTGTCGGCCCCATTAATACAAGCGATTTGTTCGAGTATGGGTTTTGCCTATGTAATGAAATACACAAAGTGCGATAAACACCTTGTTTTAGTTTTATCTAATTTATTAACTAAATTAGGCTTTTTTCTTATTCCAGCCGCTGTCGTTTTAACCTTCTTTATTAATATTGCGATTCCATCGGCAGCGGGCTGTGCCGCAGCAGTTGGCGCGACTTTGATTCCATTATTGATTGCAGCCCGCATCCACCCTGCAATTGCAGGCGGTGCGGTATTATGTGGCACCATCGGTTCAATGCTGAGTCCGGGGTTATCACATAATCCTTTCGTGGCGCAAATGTCTAACATGAGCATTGTGGATTTGATTGCTCGTCATGGCCCATATAGTCTGGCTGTCGGGGCGATAGGTGCAGTTTCATTGTCCATCGTGGCATTGGTAAAAAAAGAGTACAACATTAAAGTTGCTGTAAATGATAATGGTGGGGCAGCTAATTCTGTTGAAAGTGAAGCTGCTGAGCGTCCGAATTATCTTTATGCAACCGCACCATTCATTCCATTGATTTTATTACTATTACCCTTTATTGATTCACTAAAAGCTTACCAAATCACGGTACCTGCAGCGATGCTAATTGGCGCAATCTATGCATTAATTATCACGCGTACTAACCCATCAATTATCACGAAAGAATTTTTTAAAGGAATGGGCAATGCCTACGGAGATGTGCTCGGTATCATTATTGCTGCCGCTGTTTTTTCTGCTGGGTTAAAAGCATCTGGTCTTATTGATTCATTTATTGGTTTTCTGATCCATGCCCCTGAATTTGCCCGTTGGGGCGGGACGTTAGGCCCATTCTTGATGGGGATGATAACGGGATCTGGGGATGCCGCCGCTTTTGCATTCAATGAAACTGTGACGCCGTTTGCTCAACAATTTGGTTATGAAATACCGGATTTAGGCATGGCTTCAGCTATTTCTGGCGCATTAGGACGCACGATGTCACCACTGGCAGGCGCAACAATTGTTTGTGCTGGTTTAGCTAATATCAACCCGATGGAAATAGCCAAAAGAACGGCACCCGGTATGATCGTTGGTGTGATTTTTATCGCACTAATAATGCTTTAATATTAAGGAGATAGTATGTCTGTTATCACATTAGAACAACTCATAAAATGGCGTCGCGAGTTCCACCAATACCCTGAAATTGGTTGGTCTGAATTTTTGACAACCGCCAAGATTGTGGACCAATTACGCGGGCTTAACCTTGAAGTTAAGGTTGGTACTGATGTTATAAACCCAGAATATGCGTTTGGGCGTCAAAGGAGCATTGTTGATAAAGGGTTAGAAATTGCACGTAAACATAATGTTAGCGAAGAATTACTGCAAGAAATGCAAGAGCTGACAGGCTGCGTAGCTATTTTTGATAGTGGAAAAGCAGGTCCAACAGTTGCTTTACGGTTTGATATTGATTGCGTCGGTGTGACTGAAAGTACGGCTGATGACCATCGACCAAAAAATGATAATTTTAGTTCTTGTCATCCAGGTGAAATGCATGCTTGTGGTCATGATGGGCATATTTCTATCGGTTTAGCTGTTGCTAATTGGTTAGTTGACAATAAAGATAAGTTAACAGGTAAAGTTAAGTTGCTATTTCAGCCTGCTGAAGAGGGGGTTCGTGGTGCGAGAGCTATGGCTGAAAGCGGAATTGTTGATGACGTTGACTATTTTTTAGGTTCCCACTTAGGTTTTATCGCAAATAGTGGTGAAATTGTGATTAATCCAACTCATTTTCTTTGTACCACAAAACTTGATTTTCGGTTTAAAGGCGTACCATCTCATGCAGGTGCTGAGCCAGAATTAGGATTAAATGCACTTGCTGGTGCTTGTCATGCCTCAACTCAGATGTTAGGTATATCTCGTCACGGAAAAGGAATGTCTCGTATTAATATTGGGGTATTAAAAGCAGGCGAAGGGCGAAATGTGACACCTGCTTATGCTGAAATGCAGGTTGAAGTTCGTGGTGAAAATGAAGATATTAATCGTTTTATGAGTGAAAATGCCATTCGTATGGCAGAAGGTTCTGCTCATAGCTTCAAATTAGAGATGGAAAGTGAAGTTATGGGGGAAGCTGTTGATCTAACAAATGACCAGCAACTCATTGATATATTAACAAATGTTGTTAATCAGCATACTGAATTAACCGGTATTGCAACGAGGCCTTTTGGTGGGAGCGAGGATGCGACAATTCTGGCTAAACGGGTACAGCGTTGCGGTGGAAAATCACTTTATTTTGTTGTTGGTGCGGATAGAACCGCAGGCCATCATCAATCAAAATTTGATTTTGATGAAAAAGAAATGCTAACCGCATATAACTTATATACGGGTTGCTTAACTTCTCTTTTATAATTCATTTAATATCTATATAAATGGCCGATAATATTATTTATTCTCGGCCATTATGTTTTTATGAATTAAAAATATAATTTAATATATTTATTTTGCCATTAACATTTAATGATTATAGTAATCTGATACGTATTTTTCTTTGTCAGTAAGAAAATAAGTATTATTGCTATATATAATTAATGCTTTTATAGCTTATCGAAATGTGATGTTTAAGTGAGTTGAATTGTAATGTTGGTCTATTTTTATTCCCTGAGGTGATATGCTAGAAAATGAAGTTGAGCTAGTGTCTTAATACGATTTTTAGAGGGAAGCCTTTCTGTTCAAATAATGTTAATGCACAAATCGAATTGATAGTAAGCTCATTTTTTTCGCATAAATTTTATGTTTAAAATCGTCCTGTCTATCTAAGATGCTAGCTAATCCTATTTGCTTAATCAAATTTCTTAATGCAACTAAACAAACAGTTTGATATTGTCATCAGATAAAACAATCAAACTGCCCGTTTTGAAATGTTATCAGTTTGTTGTTAAACGGCTCATGTTGATTAAAAACTCACCTAAAGAATAAATATGAAAAATAATCCGATTAATTACATTTCTATTGGTAACCGATTACGAGCCTATCGTATTGCGGCGTCTTTAAAAGCGGAACAAGTCGCTGAAAATCTGGGTATTTCTAGAGCCGCAGTGTACCGTTTAGAAAAAGGTGAAATTGTCAAAATAGAAACACTCGAAAAACTGGCCGATTTACTCAATACTTCTCTTTCAAGCCTACTGGGTGTGAGTGCTGAATATTACTCTAGTGCTGATGGTTTTTTTGAGCGAATGCGCCAGCTTGAGGATTCATCGACAAAAATTTATGCACATTTTGAGCCATTTTCATATTTATTAACCTCTAAAAATTATGATAATTATCTTGCCAAAATGTTGATGGATTCCGATCTTGACGTTGGGCTTTCGGAAAAACAACAATCAACACTTTCAATACTGGCTGAGCGGAAAAAAAAGGTTAATAACCAAAGCCCGCAATTATTTAATCTTATTGGCCTTCAATCAATTCAACGATTGCTGCACTCGGGGTTAGTGGGTTCTTTAAATTTACCACCGAGTACGAAAATTGAGCGTATATTACAAGCTAGAAATGAACTTAAGCATCTTATTAATTTAATTGAAGAAAATCAAAGTTCAGTACATATTGCAATATCAATTAAAACCATTCCTTCAGTCACATTTCAAATTTTATATCACACCGATGGCTCATCATCTTTAGCGGTTAGCCCCTTCAGACTGGGGGAGTTTCCTAATATCTCTAATGGAATAGCTTCAGTAACTAACTCTGAAGAAGCGATTTCCCGCTATAGGCAACTTTTTGATAATCTTTGGAATGATGCCGCTAAAGGTACTGATGCCATTAATTTACTGAAAAAAACCCTTGATGATTATTAATTATTGACTATTTTGCTAGTGTATACAGCGTATCTTTTAATAAATTTGCAGCGATAATAATATCGTTAAAGTCAGTAAATTCATCAGGATGATGACTGATCCCATCTTTAGATGGCGTAAAAATCATTGCTGTTGGAAATTTTTTCGCTAGGTTCATCGTGTCATGCCCAGCTCCGCTTAACATTGTCATATATTTAATGTCTTTTTCGATACAATGTTTTT
This sequence comes from Providencia sp., assembly GCF_052096715.1. Taxonomy (NCBI): domain Bacteria; kingdom Pseudomonadati; phylum Pseudomonadota; class Gammaproteobacteria; order Enterobacterales; family Morganellaceae; genus Providencia; species Providencia sp. Next base: position 172,567 of record NZ_JBQDNB010000005.1, on the reverse strand, counting down.
CGATAATGTGGCAAATATCATTATTTAATTTAACCGGTAGTTCCGATGAAATTTCTCTAATATCAATAGTGACATTGTTATCCTGCTCCGATTTGCTAATCGAATCTTTCAAGCTATTGGTTACTCTTTTGATACTTTCAGATTCAATACCTCTGACATCGACTAAAAACTTTACTTCTCCTGGAATGACATTCATTGAGTTAGGATAAACATTCAATTTACCGATTGTTCCCACTGTGCCCCATACCGACTCTTTACAAGCAGCTCGATTCAAGTCATCAATAATTGCGGCGCTTGCCACAAGGGCGTCATGGCGTTGATACATCGGCGTTGCACCGGAATGGTCAGCGTGACCTTTCACTTGAACTGAATAGCGAGTTGGTGCCGCAATACCATTAACAATACCAATCGTTTTTTCTTCAAATTCCAGTCGTTTTCCTTGTTCAATATGCAATTCAACAAATGCAGAAAAATAGTCGTCAGATAATTCACATGCTTCTATTTCATTACTTTTATAGCCATTATTATCAAGCACTTCAAAAAAATTACTGCCTGTATCATCTTGATTTAATGCCCATTTATTTCTATCGACAGCGCCGAGTAACACTTTACTGCCAATGCAGGAAAAACCAAATCGGCTTGACTCTTCTGCACGAAAGATAATCAGCTCAAGGTCTCGGGTTAATTGTTCAGGTTCAAATTGTGTTAAGGCGTAAAACCCAGCAAATACACCGAGGGCGCCATCATAAGCCCCACCATCAGGAACGGTATCAAGATGAGAGCCCGTGCCGACTGCGGGTAAATCACGACGTTTTCCAGATAAGCGGCAAAATACATTGCCTATGGCGTCTTGGCGCACTGAAAAACCAGCTTCTCTCATTATTTCCATCATATAGTTGTGAGCTGATTGATCTTCTTCAGTATAAGCGAGCCGAGTGATACCTTTGTTTTTAGGTGAAGCGCAAAATGTTTTTAGTTTTTCGAATAAATTTTCCATATCTTGTATCGAAAAATTTTGCTTATTCATGGATGACCTCTCACCTAAAATACTTACCGAGTAAACCGTCTAAAAAATGAGACTGTAAGGGTAAAAAATAAATAAATCAGCCTTATTTAAAACTGATTTATTTGTATTACTCTTTTTTACAAGCTAAAAATGGATAAGTCAAACACAGTTGTCTAATAATTGATATTATATGATTCTGATCAAAATAGAGAGTAGAAAGCAATATGAATAAAGGGTTAAATTGGTTTTATAATTGTTAATATTCAATGTGTTGATGTACTTATTTTTAACTAAGGTGAATTTTTTTTTGCATTTTTTCGATAAATTATCTGATGATTTTTAAATGCTAATAGCAGCCTAACGACTGCCATAGCATGATATTATCGACTAAATTCTGATGTGATTGATTTTAGCGAGGGATCACTAAAACAGGTTGGCCAATATCATCTAATAAATTACGAGTGACGGAAGTATTTAATAAGCGTCCTAGTGACGAAAGATGACGATGGGAAATAATCAATAAGTCACAGTTGAATAGTTTCATTTGTTCAGGGATCACCTCAATAGGTGTGCCAGCAGCCAATAAGCTTTTTACTTGAAAGCCCATTTGTTTTAATGCCTGAGTGACCAACGTGAGTTGCGCTTCTGCGAGCGCTTCTTCTCGCTGGGCAGCAGGGTATTCATTGCATTCGTCGCTATCAGAACGCAATCCTGTCCGACTTAATGCAAAGGTATTGTCAATAACTGTTAAGACAATGACTTCTGAAATAGAGCCTTGTAAGCGCTGCATATATTGTAAGGCGTTACCGCTATTGGCGAAGCTATTTACTGCAAGTAAAACTCTATCAATCATGAGGCGCTCCTGAGCTATGGCTTAAACTTTACTGTTAAATTCTATTTTTAGATTTTGCACTGCATTGCATTAATCACTTTTTTCATTGCAATTTGGACAATATATTTAAGATAAGTTACTGAGCTGATAAGCGATCTCCATTTAGGGTATTAATACTTACATCCGCAGACATACCTACGCGTAGTGCATTCATCATCGTTGTTTGATCTTTATTGTTATCAAAAATAATTTTCACCGGTATGCGCTGAACAATTTTAGTGAAATTGCCCGTTGCATTTTCGGGGGCCACGGGTGAAAAACTCGCGCCAGAAGCAGGGGCGATACTATCGACATAGCCTTTTAAGGTTTGACCTGGGAAGGTATCAATATTGATATCCACCTGCTGACCATGCGTAATTTTTTCCAATTGAGTTTCTTGGTAGTTAGCGATGATATAGAGCTTGTCTTGGGGCACAATGGCCATTAAAGCATCGCCAGGTTTGACAAATTCACCAATACGTAAGCTTTTCTTACCAATGATGCCGCTAATGGGGGCAGTAATTTGGGTATACGATAAATTCAACACGGCCATCGCCTGCTTAGCCTGTGCGAATTTTAACTCAGCATCACTGTCTGCTTGTTTAGCTTGCAGGACTTGCAACATGTTTTTGGCCGCTTTTAGTGATGCTTCAGATTGAGCGACACTGGCTGACATGGTGTAAACGCGAGTGGTTGCCTGTTGTGCGGCTTGTTGTGAGCCTGCGCCACTTGCTGCCATTTTTTGATAACGGGTATGTTCTTGACGAGCAAATTGAAGCTCTGCTTGTGCTGATTGTAATTGTGCTTGTGCTGCTGCAATTAATGCATTTTGTCGCGTAAGACTGGCTTTAGCATCATCTTGACGAGCAATGGCTGACTGTAACTGTGCCTTTGCCTGTGAAAGAGCGACATTAAATTCACGTTGATCAATTACCGCGAGCAACTCTCCTTGTTTGACCCATTGGTTATCTTGTACTAATACTTCGGTGATCACGCCCGCTATTTGTGGGGAAATACGTGAAATATCAGCCCGAATGTAGGCATCGTTAGTATTTTGTTTGGTGTTTTCAATAAAAAATTTATTGATGAGTAATCCGAGTACAACAGTAATAATTGCCAATATGGCTAAAGGTACTTTTCGATTAGCCATAAATTTGATTCCACTCATTTTTGATTCCTGAATATAAATGTCTAGACCGCCGCGACTGACCGCGGTGGATAAATTCGGGTTGGCATGAAGAAGATCAGCACGATAAGTAATAATGCTAATCCCGAAACCAACATATAAAGATCAGCGCTGGCCAATACATGACCTTGCTTTGTGGCTAACTGTGTTAATACGTCTACTGAGTTCTGTGAGGTTGCCCGATGAGCTGAACCAAAACTATCAGCGATAATGTCTGAATGAAAATCTGCGCGTTGGCGATTAAACAAAGCAATAGCGCCCCCTGCGGCAGTGGCAGCGAAGCCCTTGACGGCATTGAACCATGCTGCTGCAAAAGGACCATCCGTTGGTAGTAATCCTCCGGTGGCTAACATCAGTAATGGAATTACCGCCATGGGTTGAGCTATGGCTTGCAATAGGGAAATAGCGCGGAAATTGTCGCCATTCCATTCAGGGGTTAGTTGGGACGCTAACAGGCAGGCGGTTGCCATTAATATCAAACTGATAGCTAACACCCAGCGACAGTCAACTCTAGGTGTATTACAAATTATGGCAACGATGGGTAAGGTAATTAATTGTGGCAGCGATACCCATAACATCATGTCGGACGTTTGTTCCTGACGATATCCTTGAATGACGGTTAAATAACCAGATGTAATATTAACTAACGACACCATAATTAATAAAACGCCACCGAGAGTAATTAATGAGAAAGAAAGATTTCTTTTACCAAGTAGCTGTAAATTAAAAAATGGTAATGGGTGGTACCACTCGTTAATTAAAAAGAGTGCTAATAATCCGAGACCGCCAATGAATAAAATATAGATAAGTGATGAGTTGAGCCAATCGAGACGCTCCCCTTGAGAGATCCCAATGGTCAACATAGCCAGCGCACAGCTTCCCAACAGTAAGCCGCGCCAGTTAAATTGTTTTAGGCGTTCTAAACGTAATGGGTCTTGGGGTAAGCCATAACCGATACAAATAGTGGCGATCGCCATTAAGGGTAAGTTCCAATAAAAATAGCCACTCCATCCCCAATGAAAAGCAAAAGCGGCAGCAGTAGCGCCGAATGTTGCGCTCCAGGCTGAAACCCAGCCGTAAGCACCTAATCCCAAAACTTTGATTAGCGGTGGCATAAAACGTAATACAACAGTCATTAACATGGGTGGTAATGCACCTCCCGCAAAGCCTTGCAAACTGCGTACTGCGAGTAAAATCGAATAGTGCTCCCCTAACCATGGTGTGATTAATCCGCCAATTAAATAAATTGAGCACATGAGCAGTGCAACTCGGCGTAATGAAAAGGTTGGCCAAAAGCAGGGCGTGAATCCTGATCCAATAACAAAACCAGTGACATAACAGGTAATAAGCCAGCTCCCCGTATCCAAGTTTAGTGACATGGCACCTTGAATATCGGCTAGCGCAAATTTACTGGCATTTTCGCCAATACCACTTGCCATAACGGCTAAAAAAACACCAAATAATCCCAACCAAGTACGACCGCTAATTTCTGTAGCACTGGTGAGCCATTTATTTTTGTAGTGCGGCGCAATAGATGCATCAACCATTCCAAACTCCCATCTCTCGCTCCTATTGTTTCAATCATTATTTTAAAAATGCCAAAGTAGTATCTAAACTTTTGTTGATTGTTTAAAATGAAATCATGTAAATAAGTTGTTGCATAAAATGCAATCCATTTGGTTGATGGAAAAAGGAGGCTCGATGCCGCAGAAAATTGATTTTAATTTGATCTATGCACTTAACTTGTTACTCGAAGAGGGAAGTGTGGGGGGAGCAGCAGAAAAAATGAATTTAAGTGCCCCAGCGATGAGCCGGATTTTAGGGCGGATCCGTGAGCAATTTAATGATCCGATCATGGTTAGAGCAGGGCGAAAATTGGTACCAACGCCACGTGCATTAGAATTGAAACAGCAGCTTAGTAGTCTAATAGCACAAGCAGAAGCATTGATTGAACCCAATGAAGCATTTAATCCTTTAAGATTGGAAAGAACATTTACGATCCGAGCGAATGACATTTTTATTGGTGCATTAGGTGGTGGATTGTTAGAAGGGCTGCGAGAGAAGGCACCGCTGAGTAGTTTAAAGTTTATCGCTGAAAGTGATATTGATGATGATGGATTGCGCAGTGGTAAAGTTGATTTAGTGATCGGTTCTTCACAGAATTGGCATCCTGAAATCAAAGCTCAAAGTTTATTTACCAGTACCTTTCAAGCATTGGTGCGTCAAGGGCATCCGATTATTGGGCAGGTAACACCTGAGAGTTTGACCCATTATCCACATATTAGTGTTTCACGGCGTGGGTTAACGCAAGGGCCTATAGATGATGCACTACGAGATCTTGGCCTACAGCGGAATGTGGCGTTGACATTACCGGGTTTTCATTCAGCAATGATGCTGACGATGAAGTCGGATTATATCTTGCCATTACCGCGTCATGTGTTGCAGGGGGTTAAAAGTATCAATCTCCCACTCGTCGAGATTGATTTGCCTCTTGAATTAGAGTCAGTATTTATTGTTCAAGCTTGGCATCCTCGCTTGGATAGAGACTCTGCACATCAGTGGTTAAGACAAACTATTAAGCAGTTTTTTTTAAAGCGAGAGTAATTTAATGAGGATTATTCTTTTAATTTATGAATATTTATTATTCATATGATATGAAGATAATCTTTATTCTTATTTTTTGATTATTAGCTTATATAATTAAATTATATAGAATTCACAAGAAGCATTAAATTATCAGAAAAATTCTCAGTAATTGGTATAATTTTAGAACTCATCATGATCAACTCACCTTCTTTCTCTATTCTAACGCTGATGCCTAATTTACTTTGATTAATGATTAATTCTTCAGGAAGCTTGATGGCAAATGAAATACTGCGTCCAGCGCTTTGAGTTCTAAAGCTATAATCAATATTCGACTTGGCATGATTATCATTTTGTTCTATCGAAGTAAGAGAGAGTGTAATTGTGGAATTTTCAGGAATATCGATAGAGTGAGAATAGATATTACCTTTAATATGTTGAGCTGTATCTGCAATAAAATAAGTAGATAAAGGTGTGTGGCAACCAGATAGAATACAGGTTGTCATAAAAATAAATAATAAAAATATGTTATTTTTTAATGTATTAGTTTTTGACATGATTAATCTTCTTTGGTAATTAATAATTATACTAATGAGCGGCTAAATACTTTTTGGAAAAAGCATCTTACATATGAATAGACGTTTTTCTTTTCATCTCTTTTTGATAATATCGGCATTTCTGATTTTTCGCCGGTATAAAGTATGCCAATTCGAGGTAATGTCATAATTAGATTTTCATCTAATTCGACTTTTTTGAATGATTGACGTAACTGTCTGACTAATTTGTAATAGCTACTTTCAGTGACGATAGTTCCACGTTTTTCCCATATTTCATGCATGATTTCTCTTTTGCTTATTGTTTTAATAAGAACAAGCTTTAATAAACAAGATTCATTTTCTGAAAGATTGATAATTTTTTTTCCTCGAGAAAGTGTGCGTTTGAGCGGGTCATAAACAACATGCTCAGATAAGAGAACCATAGATTCTTTTTCATTATAGTCAGTGCTATTCATAGTATTTCCCACAAATATAGTTTGATTGAAAATTAATTATATACATCCTAACTGTCTCTAAAGTGGTGTTCAATATAAAAAAACGATGCTATATAAGATATCTAAAAAATTCAGGCGTTTTTTTATAATAAGACAAAGTGTATTGATGATGTAAATTTAAACTATATTTAGGGGTAATATATATCAATTTCTTATTTGTATTTTTTATATTTATTGATCTTTATCAAAAAATAAGGCTTAGTTTATTAAAAAAGTAAGCTAAACCTATTAATACTGGTCGGAGGTCTATTAAATAAAAAAATCATCCACTAAATTAGATTGGGCCAATATCATCGTCATCGTTGTCCCCTTCTAGAGTTACATTACTTATATTATGGTTAAGTTGATTCGTCAAAGGAATAGACATCAAACTGATCGACATATAACGGGATAATGCTTTAGTGAATTTTGTGTTTAATGATTGCATCTCAGGATCATCTGAAGATTGGAATGTTTGTGCTACACCAGCTACAAAATTTTGTTTTTCATCTTTGCCTAAATGGATCATGGTTTTAAATATATGGGCAAAAAATTCCTTCTTATCTTCTCTGGACTTTAGTTCACTAATGAATTGATTAATCTTATTTTTTTCATTAGGGGATAGATTTATTTTGTCACTCTGGTACTGATTATTGCTTGCGGTTTTCATGCTTTTTTCCTGCCAAAGTGAGGTTATTTTATGTTGAATATTTTCAGGCTGTACCTGAGCATTATTCTGTACTGTGGTTGCCATTTTAATTTGTAGGTTGGTTTGCATCGTCATTTCTTTCTTCGGTTAAATTCATGAGCTCTATCAAATTTTGATAGGCATTTTTGCGTTCTTGTAAAATCTGACACTGTGTCGGTACCGAAAATACATGGGGTAAGATATTTTTTGTTGCAACCGAGGGGGAGAAATAAGTAATTTTATTATCGACCTCTAACGCGATGGTATTTTCAGTACTAGTTAATAATTTTAGGTCAGCACAATTTTCAGCAAAACGTGATTGTAGGTTTGCAGGAAGATGTAATGCTATATCGGCTGCTTTATGTTGTTGTTTTTCAAAATAGAGCGCCACAATTTCCTGTAGGCGATTATCAGCAAAAAAATCTGTTAGTAGCTTGGTAAGCTGACTTTCACTTTCGTGAGCTTTCTCTTGATACTGCTTTTCACTGGTTGCTAATACATTAATAAAATCGGCTAATAGTTGTTTAATACCCTCGTTATAGCCATGTTGATAGGCGGTTTGGTAGAGCGCTTCTTGTTCCTGTTTTGCTTGCTGATAATACTCATTGGCTTTTTTTTGAGCTTGTTGAGTGACGGCTTTGCGATACTTATCAGTACTTAATACTTGATGTTTGATTAAGACTTTTTCAGCAACGGTTTGCTTGATATCCGGGGGTGTTTTCTCTGACATAATGGCATGTTTCTTCAATAGTATTCCAAGGTAGCATCGTTTTCACTGATGGCGGTATAAGCTGCTGAGTTTCATGGCTAAACATATGTTTTGCGCGCAGAGTATAGGCCGCCCCAAAGGGGGCCAAACATAACAACAGCTGCTGTGCCCCAAGGGCAGTTAAAACTTGTGGAGGCGTTGATGGTTGGTTTTCTGATTGCCAAAGTGGGCGACTCAAACGAGTGTGAAGTGCTCGATATTGAGAAAGCTCCACCCACCACGGTAGGGGGTCTGCGTGTAATAACACCCCTAAACCTAAAGCAACTTCAGGAAAAAGTGCCCAATGTTGGGATAACACCTTTGGTAATAACGGCGTCTTTTCATTGGGCATAGGCAAAGAATACTGCTGGATTAATTGCTGATTGTGTTTTCTTTGTAAAACAGGCGGTAGGTCATGATAGGCCACCCCATTAAAGTCACTATGAAAATAACAACCAGGGGCCAGAAAAATATTCCCTTGCGTAATGAGAAGGTTATTCAGCGTTGCCATCAGCCTGTTTCTCCACATTATTTACAACAGATTTCTTTTTACCTTGTTGGCGAAAAAGTAATAGTAATGTTCCGCAAAGTGTCAAAATTGCGGCAATAATAGAACCGATTATGATTGGGTTAAATGAATATTCGGGTGCGGATTTTATTTGGTATTGTAGTGGTGGTCGATTGACTATTACGACGGAGACATTATCGTAGCTAGTTTCGGCAAAGCTACTGGTTAAAAACAGTTTGATTTTATTCATCATCATTTTTGGGTCTTCACTCCCAGAATAAGTCACCAAACTGGACACATTTTGCGTTTGTTTTGCCGGATTATTGCCATTTAATGGATAACTGACATGAACACGTGCATTAATCACATCAGGGATCGTGAGTAAGGATTGTTCGAGGCGCTGTTCAATTAAAGAAAGTAAACGGGTGCGTTCTGCTTGTGGTGATGCCACAAGTGAATCGCCGGGGAACGCTTGAATAATTTCCACGGGTTCTTTTGATGGCAAGTTATATTGACGTAGTAAATCTACCGCAATCACAAAGTCACCAGGTAAAACCCGAATTGAATCCCCATTTTTATTATCTTGTTTGCGAGTGGCCTCGACACCATGCTCTTGCAGTATGGCGAGTACTTCATTGCTCTGTCTTTGACTTAGATGGCTTAGGAGTAATTGGTTATCACATCCTAGCAATAAGCCAATAAAGCTAATTAAGATAAATTTCTTTAAAATATTCATGGTTTATTGCGCTTTTAAGACCGTATCAATAGCTGAAACACTTTTATGTGTCAGTGTACTAATCATATTCATGGTAAGACTGTAATTACCGACTCGATTTTGAAATTGAAGTAATTGAGTTGGATTACTTGGGTCAATACTATTCACATTATCCATTAATGCTGCTTTTTCTTGGCTAACAGAAACTGAATATTCGGCAAAAAGCTTTTTAACTTTGTCTTCAATTGGTATCCCTGATGGTATAACAGATGTCATTTCTGTCGGGCTTATTATTGATAAATTTGGTGTGATAGTTAACATAGATGATTTCCTAAATAATGCAGAGCATCATGTTAAATGATGCTCTATTAAATATTAAACGTTACGAATAATAGCTTGGTCAGTTTCTTTAATAGATTTCATAAAGTTACTTTGTAATTGACGTGCCATATTATAATTGCCGCTCATTGCTGTGATTTTCGCTAAGACTAGCGGATTATCGACTTCTAAATTGGTACTGGAGAGTATTGTATTTAGCTCATCACCAAATAACTTAGCTTTGGAGCTAATGCTCGCAGAGGTGCGATATATCATACCTAAATTATTTGTACCGCTCCCTTCTACTTCAAGATCGGATTTTGCCCATCGATTACTGCCATCTAAACCTGGAATTGGATCTGCCATTTGTAAGTCTCTCTTTATTTTGGAAATTAAATTAATTAAAAACTGGTTGAGTTAAAAAACCAATGGTTATTACCTAATAAAATATAACCATTAGCATTGGTGACAAAAGATTTTCCCACGAGTTCATTTTTAACAAGGGATACCGAAAATTGAATATGATGCTCCCCCCATTTTTTATAAAATGAATTCGTGAAGTTTATTAAAGAAATAGTTTGTTTGTCATTTAAACTATCTTTTACGATAAAAATAACTTTATTACCTTTAGTGATTTTACGCCATTGAACATTACTTTCTGTTAATCCTAACTCGGCTTTTTTTAGTAATTCATCAAAAGTAATAGTTTTTAAATTTATTTTTGTTTTACAGTTAAAATAAGATGATAATATTTTGTCTATATTCTTTTCATCATTAATTAAATGGTTATTTGAGATGCTCCTTATTATTGGTTGGCAAGGATTATTAAGTTCGATTTTTAATATATCTGGAATTGTGTCAATGAGTTTTTCTTCAATTTCACTTTCAAATTTAGACATTATTTTAATAGAGAATTTTTCATTGTACTTTGCTTTAACGAGTTGTTGCATGCTCCAATCTGAATCTCGTTGTGTTTTCACTAAGATCAGACTTTCATTTTTCATACCTTGGGTGACAATAATCGGGTAGTGATTACCTTGAAGAATCTGTTCTAACATCTTTGTTTTCTTTTGCGTATTCTCAGCTGTTTGAGTAGGAATATATTGAAATGTAACAAAAAGAACAAAGAGAGAGAGTAGCGTGAAGAAAAATACTAGCATAGTTTGTTTATTAATAAAGCTTGTTTTTTGTACTTTAGATTGTTTTTCTTCTGGCTTGAAATCAAGTAACGAATTTTCAGTGGTGGTGATATTTTGAGGGCTATCCCAAGTGGAATCCTGCATTTTGATTGCGATAGGAAAAATGTCAGCTAAAAGTAATTGTTGCAGAATAACCGGAATGTCGGTGCTGAGGCCATTATCATTGAGTCGAATGGATATACCTTCGTTTGGATTATTTTCATCAGTAATAATGGAAAACTCACAAGCGCTGCCATCACTAGGAATATAGTAAGTCGTGAAACCGTCATCATTAATGTCGGTTCTATAATCAATGTCTTTATTAATGATAATAAGATTCATATCTGTATTAATCATTAACTCTTGACCATTCATGGGGCCGCTAGCAATTTTTATTATACAAGCCCGGTTATTTGTGTCGTTCATAAAAAATTATCTCGTGGAATTAAATTCACTTTAGTAATGGATTAATCGGATTAGCTATTGGCCGCAAGTAAAGCAAAAAATAGTTTTTTTGTCAGTTGAATTGATCTTATTCATTTACACTTATAATTTGGACGGAAAAGTATGAACGATTCCAGAGTATTCCTTTGTTATTTTTTATCCTATCACTCACTCTGTAGCGACTAAACTTAATTGATAAGGCCTACAGATAATGTCAAACAAAGATGTTGCTATATTATTAGAAAGTAGAGGCTGTCGCTTTTCTTTGCAGGACAAATTGGTCTTGGCTATACCAAATAAGAATGCACCGCCTTTTTTTTATAAATCTATATATTCAAATTTAAATATTTCGATAGAAAATCAGTCTATATTCATTTGCCAAGAGAATGAGTGGGACTTGATAGATAAAACCCATTGGGATTTATTTTCAATGAATTTATCAGAATTAGTCGAAATTCTAGCAATTATAGACACTGCAACAGGGCAAGCTTTCTTGGCTAAAAAAGAAGTTATTGAAGTAACCGAAAATTGTAACTATGAGTTTATTTCATTGAATGAAGATTTACCTTTAAAAGCATCAATTAAAAATATTGTGATTGATTTAATTATTAGACATCACTCTATATTTGATAGCTGGTGTGAAGTATTAAGACGCTATGAGGCATATGGCATGATGCGGTTTATTCTTTCTTCTGCGCAGGATGATAGGAATGCCAATATTAATCAGCTATGCGCTCGTTATGGAATCTCCGCATCTTATTTTAGACAGCTTTATAGAGAAAGCTTTAATAAAACTGCGAAAAGAAAAATTATGAGTGTTCGCATGGCTAATGCAATTTTGCAGTTAATTGAAAGTGAAGATTCAATATTAGATGTGGGGTTAGAAGCCGGTTATTGCTCAGCTTCGCATTTTACTAATGACATTAAAAAAGAGTTGGGTCTGACTCCATCGGAAATCAGGCACATTGGAGTAACATTATATGAACAGTAAAAAAAATCGGGTGTTATGTTTAACACTCTTTTTACTGAGTATGAATATTTATTCAGCGCATGCAGAAATTATTGTGGCGGAGCCTGTTACGCAATCAAAGAATCACGATACATTTGTGGCAAATAATATTGCAGTAGGTAAAGTTTTTGATGCGGTTGCAGAGCGTCTTAATAAGCCCATTATATTGAGTAAATTAGCCGCCCAAAAAAAGGTGACGGGTAATTTTAATTTAGCCAATGCGGATGAAATGTTTAAAGCATTAACTCGTCGCATTGCATTGGTTTGGTATGACGATGGCGCAGGCATTTATGTTTACGATAATAGTGAAATGCGCAGTGCTATTATTCCAACAAATAATGTTAGCAGTAATCAGGTGCTTAATTATATTCAACGAAATGGCATTTATGATTCGCGCTTTCCTGTACGTTCACAAGGCGGTGAAAGTCTATTATTTGTTTCTGGGCCGCCTCTTTATATTGAATTAATCAAAGCGGCATCTTTGTATCTTGCTGAGCAAATTAAAAAAGAAGAGTTATCCAGCGGTGAAGTGGCAGTTATTCCACTCAAGCATGCATCTGTAACTGATAGAAGTTATTCACTACGGGGACAAAATATTACGATCCCCGGCATGCTAACGGTCATTAATACTTTATTTAAAAATGGCGTTGGGATGGAAGAAACGCTGCATATTCAGCCACCTCCAGCACCGCTTAACTCAACGGGTGACTCGATAGATGAATTGATGGATGCACCGATTGGTGAGTTAGCACCGTCTACTAATAAACGCATGGTGATGACCCGTGCGCCATCGAATAGTGCTTTTTCGCTTGTGGCTCACCCTGATAGTAATAGTTTGATTGTTAAAGGTAGCCAAGAGAAAATTCGTTATGTTCGTCAATTAGTTAATACATTAGATATGCGTCGTCGCCAAGTCGAACTCTCATTGTGGATCATCGATATTACGCGTTCTGAATTGGATAATTTGGGCGTGAATTGGGAAGTGGGTACTTTTAAAACAGGTACTGGCTCAGTGTCGTTTAATCGCAGCACATTATCGAATAGCCAACAATTTCTTTTGCAGATTGACGCCTTAAATAAAAGCGGTAATGGCCATATTGTTTCTCGTCCGGTTTTATTAACACAAGAAAATATTCCTGCTTTATTTGATAACAACACCAGTTTCTACGCCAAGCTACAAGGTGAGCGTATTGCGACTCTCGAACAAGTGACTTACGGCACGATGGTGAGTGTGATGCCACGTATTTCAGCAGGTAATCATGTGGAAATGGAAGTCAATATTGAGGATGGAGCAGAAAATCGCGATAGCGCTGGGAAAACATCGAGTGTTGAGGGTTTACCCGCCGTAAATCGTACCAGTATTAATACGGTCGCTCGTATCGCCAAGGACAGTAGCTTGTTGATCGGTGGATATACTCGAGAACAATATGTTGAAAATGAAAGTAAAATTCCATTCCTTGGCGATCTCCCTTTTGTTGGTGGATTGTTTAGTCATTCGTCGACTAACCAACAGAAAATGGTGCGTTTGTTTTTAATCCAGCCAAGACTGTTAGAAGAAAATGAAGGATGGGATGGTCGACAATTCTCTGAAAAAACACGTATTACAAACCGTGATAGCCAATTACACGGTACGGTTCAATTTCTTCAACAATATATGAGTGAGTCATGGCAATAACACCACTTAGCATCAATAACCGATTTTCGGTTAACACTCAAAACAAAAGTCGTACACCATCAAGTGGCAGTAGCGATGATGCCGATGAAGTATCTCGTGGCGCGGGTGTTATCGATAGTTCCAGTGAATATGCATCTATGTCGATGTTGGCTGCTAGCCATGTTCGTCGAGGAAGTGCCAAGAAAGGTAGTGAAGAAGAGTGGATGCAGTTTGCTGATCGTATCTTAGATAAAGATGCGGATGAAAAAGTGCTGCATATAGAAGGTTTACTCAGTAAACAGTTGATGAACCCTAAACAGTTACGTGCTTTTTTATTGCAATATTTTACGGACCCCAGCGACTTATTGATGGTACTTGCTGCGTTAGTCAATCGTAAAAAATTAAAAAAAGAACAGATTGAAAATCTCGAGGCACTAGAGAAACTGTTGCAATCCGAAGATACCAAACGAAGTGCGCAAGCGGGAATTAATGTCGCACTAATTGCGAGAGCATTTGCTAAAAAGCTGCAATTTAGTGCAGATAATTTACGTACGTTATATCGTGAATTTATCAGTTATGACGGACCCGTAGTGTATTTATATGAACAATGGGTTGAAGAGATGGAAGCCCAAGAGCGAGAAAATATGATGCGCTATTTAGGGCGAGCTCTTGCTTGTGATCTACAAGCTTTACCATTAGGTGACCTTAATATTTGTGAGTTTGGTAGCTTTTTTAATCGGGTTGGTCGACTGCGTGAATTACAGTCTTTAGATCATGTTTTTTGTCAGCAATTTTTTCAATCTGGTTTTTTTCGTCGCAATGAAAAAGCAAATAAATTACAGCTTGAAAAAGAGTTGAGCCAGTTATTTACCCGAGGCATTCGTCGGCAAGTTAGTTTTGAAGAAGAATTGATTACTTTTATTAACGAAGAATTGCATGTTATGAGTAGCGATATGCGAGCCCGTTTTTTACAGTTGTTGTTAATTGCTTTTTCGGTGATCCCAATCACTGTCTTTCAGTCACTCGACGCGAGGGATGAACTTCTCGAACAATTAAAAATACTCATGGACCAAATTATGGTGCAGGAGCAAATTCTACACCGCCAGTCATAGTTTGATAGGATAAATAATTCCATGAAAAATATAACCGGATTTTTATTACAGATCCGTAATCGCCCAGAATTAATGGTACTTGTTATCATGATTATGGTTATTGCGATGCTTATTATTCCATTACCCACAATTCTTGTCGATTTATTAATCGGCCTGAATATTATGATTTCAGTGCTTATTTTTATGAGTTCTTTTTATATAACTCGCGTACTGAATTTTCAATCATTTCCCTCTATTTTGTTAATCAGTACATTATTTCGACTTGCGTTATCAATTAGTACTAGTCGCCTTATTTTATTAGAAGCCGATGCTGGGGATATCATCGCCACCTTTGGTGAATTTGTTATTCAAGATAATTTAGTCGTTGGTATGGTGGTATTTGCCATTGTGACCATTGTGCAATTTATCGTTATTACAAAGGGTTCTGAACGTATTGCAGAAGTGGCGGCGCGTTTTTCTCTAGATGCGATGCCCGGTAAGCAAATGAGTATCGATGCAGATTTACGTGCTGGTGTAATCGATGAAGCAACAGTTAAAGAAAAACGTGGGGACCTTGAAAAAGAGAGCCAGTTATTTGGTTCTTTTGATGGGGCAATGAAGTTCATTAAAGGGGATGCCATCGCCGGTATTATCATTATTTTTGTTAACTTAATTGGTGGTATTTCTGTTGGTACCGCTCAGCAGGGCATGGATGTTTCAACGGCGTTAAATACTTTTTCGTTATTGACCATTGGTGATGGATTAGTTGCGCAAATTCCTGCACTGCTTATTTCAATTAGTGCTGGTTTTATTGTGACTCGAGTCGGCGGTAATGATAAGAATTTGGGTGAAAATATTGTTTCTGAGTTATTCGCTAACGACTTCACAATATTAATTACGGCACTGATTGTACTTTCTATGGGTTTTTTACCAGGCTTTCCTACGACGATATTTCTATTTTTAGGGGGACTGCTGATCGCTCTATTTGTTGTGCGGTATTTCAAAAAACATAAAGCTAACCAAAATGAAAAGAAACTAGTCAATGAAAGTGTGAATCCTGATGTGACCGAAGGGGAAACGCAACGAGAAAATAGTGAGGCAGATGAAGAATATATTCCAGAAACTTTACCTATTATTATTTCTGTCAATCAAAATTATAAGCAACATCTAGAAGAGAATAAGTTTTTATCACGAATGAAAAAAGATATTTTTATTCGTTATGGATATCGAATTCCAGATATCGCAATTAACTATTCACCTATTGTTCCTGAAAATAAAATAGTGGTATTAATTAATGAAGTAAAAGCGGGAGAATATGATGTCTATTTCCATGGTCATCGTTTATTAACGATGAACGATGAGTTAGAATATCTTGGCGTGGAGTTGATTAAATTTACCGATGAATATGGTTCAGTGAGTACATGGTTTGAAAATAAACATCTTTATAATATTGAACAACTTGGCTTAATGGCACGTGATGATGTTACGGAAGTTATTGACTGTGTGAGTACTTTATTACTGCGACATATTAATGAGTTCTTTGGTATTCAAGAAACTAAAAACTTACTTGATGATCTTGAGAGAAAATATCCTGAATTACTAAAAGAATGTTATCGCCATGCCACGGTGCAAAAAGTCACTGAAGTATTCCAACGTTTATTAATGGAAAAAATTTCAGTCCGTAATATGAAACTGATTATTGAAACACTGGTGCAGTGGGTGCCAAAAGAAAAAGACAGCTTAATGTTGGTAGAGCATATCCGCAGTTCAATGGCGCGTTATATTTCTTCTCGCTTCTCAGTAGATGGTCGTTTGAATGTGTTAATGATTAATGCTGAGCTGGAAGACTCTATACGTCAAGGGATTAGACAATCATCGGGCGGTGTGTATTTGCATTTAGAACCTGAAAAAACAAATGAACTGATACAAGCTGCTGAACTCGCTTTAGAAAATAGTTACTTATCTGTTCGTGATATTAATATATTAGCACCCGTTGATATTCGTCGCTTTGTGAAAAAAATTCTCGAAGGTCGTTTCCCTGAGCTAGAGGTACTCTCTTTTAATGAGGTCTCTGACATGGTGAAAGTGAATGTGATTAAAACAATTTAATATCATTAAGTTTATATAGTTAAAACACTGTAACAAATAAATTCACGTAATCAATAATATGACTAAATTATTAATGGTCATAAGCAAACAATTTGTCATTAAAATAAAATAAGGAAAATACCTGTGAAATATCGATTTATAGAAGTACTAAATGAATTTTTAAATACGATGGGTCGTAGTGATTTAGTTAATTCTCAATTAGATTGCCATTCTAATATCCAATTAGAGATGAGTGATACCCCTCCAATTAATATTGATCTATCAACTGATGATATTATTATTTGGTGCCATTTAGCTGATTGTAATTATAGTCACTTAGAATCTGTCAGCTCATCATTATTAACCACATTATTAGAGTATCCACCACGTAATTTTCAACCAGGACAACCTGCATTAAATATCGTTGATAATATTTATGTTCTTTCTGCTGTGTTAAAAGAATCTGCTATCAATAATATTCAACTTTTTTCTGATAGTTTTGACGAATTCTTTGAGCGTGCAAACGAACTTAGAACTCAGCTATCTTAATTAATCATGAAGCTATTTGATTCTTGCGCGCATCCGGCGCGCATTCATGGATGCCTAATTGAAGCGCCTTTAAGGGGCGTCTTCATTGGTGAGATTTGCTTTATTGAGCAATCTCTTGCACAACCGGAAATTATTGCTAAAGCACAGGTTGTCGGCTTTAAAGAAGGGCTAACAGTATTGAGCTTAATTGGTCGCGCCCAAGGCTTAACCCGAGAGGTGGTTATTCGTCCGAGTGGCTATCGGGGCGTGGAGCGTTAACCCGTAATCAAGCAGAAAAAGAGCGCTATGTTGGTGGACCAATAGCATCAAGTACGGAAAAAATGGGAATTCCTAATAATACCAATACGTTTGGTACCCGTTTTAAATCAGTAGAGGTTGTTGATGAAACAACAGGGAAGACGAAAAAAAGTTGGCAACCGGTAGCATCTGAAACACAGCCTGTCACTTTAACTACTCAAGGTGCGTTGACACGCAATCAAGCAGAAAAAGACCGCTATGCTAATGGGCCTATTGCATCAGGTACCGAGAAAATGGGGATTCCAAATAATGCCAATGTGTTTGGTAATCGTTTTAAATCAGTAAATGTTGTCGATGAAGCGGAAGGTAAGGCGAAAAAAAGCTGGCAGTTAGCGGATAAAAAATCAAGTAAACCCGTAACGTTAACAGAAATGGGCGCGCTAACTCGTAACCAAGTTGAAAAAGAAATATATAACGATAATGCCACCCATTTTGCGAAAGGTTGATCAGATGACTGTACAGAATATAGTTCAGCAACAATGGGTTGAAAACCAAATCAAGGAAATTCGTACTTATTCGGGGATCACGAAGCCTTTTACTATGGACTCAGCGTTGATAAGAGATTTACACATTGATTCCTTGGAGATGCTGGAATTAATTACCGCTATTGAGCAGTATACGGAAAAATCGATCAGTGATCATATATGGATGCAATGGTACCGTTTACAGGATATTGCCGATTACCTTTCAACGGTTTTTGAGCCAAAGAAATAGGTTTGATTATGAGGTCAGGATTTAATTAAGTTCTGACCTCATTTTTAATCATCTAAGTTTAACTTGTTTGTTTTTGTACTGTTCCGGAGGCAAGAACCCCTTTATGGAAACTTGCTTGTCTTGGCGAAATGCGTGCAACTGCCTCAGCAGAACAGGATGCATCGACTAACACAAAGCTCGCATCATCACCTTTAGTCGGCCAAACTTTCTGACCTTTATCATCGAGCGGCAATACATTTCCTGTGGCAATAGCTAAAGAGCGCGATAATGACAGTTCATCGGGACGAGTATAAAGCTGAGCATATAAATTAGCTTTTTCTAACATATCGCCTAATCCAAACGGTGACCAATGATCCACCACACTGTCAGTTCCGGTCATCACAAATACCCCATTTTGATTGAGCGTTTTTAACGGCATATGTAGCGTACCGATAGGCACTGTTGATGCAATGGTGATTTGTTGTTCCGCAAGCTGTTTTGCTATTTTCTCAGCTTGTTCTGGATTGAGCATGGCTAAGGCAAATGCGTGGCTGATGGTGACTTTGCCACGTAAACTGCGATTTTCATCAACAGTTTTAATCATATATTCAATTGCAGCAAGTCCAGCGGGACTGGTTTCATGTAGATGAATATCAACCCCTTTATTGTAATCCAGTGCAATTTGGAACATCGTATCGAGGGATTTTTCCATTGCGCCATCCACATTTGTGGGGTCTAAACCTCCGACGTAATGGGCGCCTGCTTGCATGGCTTCACGCATTAAAGGCTCTGATTTTGATAGCAATAATCCATGTTGTGGAAAGGCAACTATTTCGCAGGTTAAGTCTTGCTGACGATCAGCTAAGACTTGCTGTAAAACCTCTAAATTTTTTAAACCTGAAACTGGTTCAATATTGCAATGGCTACGGGCAATTGTTGATCCTTTGGATTGGATCAAGTTGATCAGCGCATTAGCGCGTTCTTTTGTATAGGGTTGAAGATCCGGCAACATTTTTTGCTCAAGGGCTATCATATCCATAATCGTTTTGCCTTCGCGGGACTCTGGTGCTTGCCAAGGGCCGCCGTAAAAGGTCTTATCAAGGTGGATATGCATGTCACGAAATGCGGGCAGTATTAACTTACCCTGAGCACTGTAGGCATTTAGTGCATTATTAGGATGCTGTTTGTTAGCTAAAACGGCGGCTATTTTGCCCTCGTTGATTTCAAGGGTATGAAGTGCAGTCTTAGTGCCAATAACTGTTGAATCACGATAGTTAAAGCCCGTCTCAAGTAAGGCGTCATCAAGGTAATAATGTTTATCAGTAATACTTGAAATACCACTACGTTGTAAGGGCTGATGAGTTTGTGCCGAAGCCATTCCTGACATTGCACCAAATAAGGTACAAGCGGCCGCGACTTTCGCACTTGTTGAAAGGAACTCTCTTCTGCCTGATGGGAAATCTGCTTTCATAGAAACTCCTTATTAATATTATAAAACTTCACACTGATGAAGGTTTCAGCGAGTGTGAAGTTGGGGATCTTCTAACCTTGAATTATGTGCGTTCCGGTTTCGCCACGTAATGCTTCGGTGAGTTTTTCAGGTGTGGTGATGATGACGCGTTTACCGCCATTGGCAATAAATGACAGACTGGCTTCAATTTTAGGTAACATGCTGCCCGCCGGGAAATGGCCTTCTTCCATATAGCGTTGCATATCTGTTGTGCTGGTTTCGCCGAGCGCTTTTTGTTCCGGTTTTCCAAAGTGAATACACACTTTTTCAACACCGGTGGTGATAATCAAGATATCGGCATGCAGCTCTTTTGCCAGTAATGTGGTGGAGAGGTCTTTATCAATCACCGCATCAATGCTTTTGTATCCGCCATTATCGTTACTGATAACCGGAATACCACCACCGCCAGCGGCAACGACAACAAAATCGTTTTCAGTGAGAGTCCGAATGGCTTTTGATTCAACAACATGTTTGGGTTCCGGAGACGCCACTACACGGCGATAACCACGGCCAGAATCTTCAATAAAATGCCAATCTGGATTGGCTAGTTTTAACTCTTCGGCTTGCTGTTGTGTGAAAAATGCCCCAATCGGTTTAGTTGGCGCACTAAAATTAGGATCGTTTTTATCAACTTCCACTTGTGTGATAACGGTAACCGCTTGGCGGTTATGACGCTGTGTTAGTGCATTCGTCAGTGCTTGCTGGACTAAATAACCAATACCGCCTTGGGTATCTGCCACGCAATTGGCTAATGGGGTTAATGGTAACCCTTCAACGGTATGTGCAATTTCTGCACGACGCAAATCAAGCCCGACTTGAGGACCATTTCCATGGGTCAGAACAATGTTGTAATTGCCTTCAAGCATATCGCTAATATGGTGTGCGACTTCTTGTACGGCTTTTTCTTGAGCTTCGATAGACTGGCTGTTGTTATCTTTAATAATACTGTTGCCCCCGATGGCAACAACCACGAGTTCTTTCATTGTGATGTATCCTGAGATAATGTTTTTGAGAGCCGGTGGTTTTGACTCACCGACGCTCAGAGGTTGGGTTCGTTATGCGGATTTGCTGACTTTTTCAGCTTGTTGTTCTTCGACTGACTGACGGCTATCCATAAAATGTTTGATAACAAACAAAGCTGCCATCATGAGGTAAGCGTACACAAACATCAAGGTTGGGCCTGTCGCAATGCCAACTGCTGGTGAATGGATGATACCGAAGAATACCAGTATCGCACCGACTGCTGCTGCAATCGCACCACGCAATGGTTGATTGAGAATAGCAAAGATAGCAATACAGCCCCACAACATACTAGCCAATGGTGCACCATTACCTAAGTGAACAAGACCTTGGTAGTAAACGCCTTTGTGCAATAGTGTTTCAATACCTATGGCGTTTGCTGATGTGCCTGCCGCACCCATTACACTATTAACCATCGTCAGTGCCCAGTTAGCAATCCACGGGAACAGACAGATAAAGATAACCGGCACTTCTATTTTCGGTGTTTCCCTCACCACTTGGTTGGCGGTAACCACACCGATGAAGACCAGTATTGGTACAATTGCCGTCATTGGAATGATGGCTAGCATGAATGCGCCTAAACCAAACAGCGGTACGATAAACATCGTGATACCAGATGCTAGCGTGTAACCAACACTTGCACCCATGGCTTTCCAGCCAGCGTGACCTACGTAAACGGTTACTGGGAATGGGTTACCCATAAAACAACCCACTGTTGATGATAAACCGTTTGCTAACATAACTTTACGGGTATTGTATTCATCACCAGCCGCATGCGCACTTTCGATATTTTCAAGGTCAAAAATGTAGTTCGCAAGTCCTAATGGCACCGCAGACGCTAAATAAGGTAAAGCATGTGGCAAACCTTGGAAGAAGCTATCAATGTGGATGCCTGGTGGGTTGAAACCAAAAGACGCCATTGAGGTTTTAATCGCTTCAGGGCTCTGTAAACCGGAGATCCACGCAAGTGCAGTACCCGCAATTAACAGTAATAAACCCGTTGGAATGCGAGCGAAAATAGGTTTTTTACCGAACCAGTTAATGAAGATTAACAGTAAAACGATGAATGAAACTGTAGGCGCTTCAAACGCTTGCAGCATTGGGTTCATCGCCAGTAACAGTAATCCAAGTCCAGACAGACAAGATAACAGTACGGTACGTGGGATCATCTTACGGATAGCTTCACCGAGGAATGAACCACCGACTAAAATCATCGCCTCAACAAAACACCAAACGAGAGCGATTTGAATGGCAAACTCTGCATTTTGTGTTGTTTGATATACCGGCATGATGACTAAGAAAGTCACGGTAAAAATTGATGGCGCGCTTGGCCCTGATGGTAAAGCGGTGACATCGTTACGACCTGTTTGCTTGATCATTTGCTGACCGAAGTAAGCATAACTGATACTGGCAAGTAAAACGGTAAAACCGAACGCTGGTGCAATACGTCCATAAACAATTTCAGTTGGGATGCCTACGACAAAAACGAGCAAGCCCATCATGGTGAGTAGGTTGGTGAGGTTGTTGGTCATTAGCCCGAAGTAGGCTGCTAAGTCCCCGCGTTTCCACTTGATTTTGAATATACTCATTTTAAGTATTCCCCTGTATACCCGTCATACTTTGAGCCACAGCTGTGTTGGCTGCTCTTAGCTACCCAAGTCACATACTGGTGTATGCTCCTTGGATATCTTCGTTTGCCGCCTTGCTGCAACTCAAATTATTTAGGGTATACACCTATAGAGGTGCATATCATGATACTCAAAGTTGCAGTTTATCTGTGTAGCTAAATACTCAGGGTATTTGTCGTTTTATTTTTATTACCCGACTTTAGTCGGGCGTTATTTTTTATTACTGGAAACTAAGCGTATTTCTGGGCGTAAGCTAGCATTGCTTGTTCAAAACACTCAAACGGAGGATGAACAATACCCGCACCAATCATGCCAATACCGGCATCTTTATGAGCAATTGCCGTATTGATGACCGGAAGGATGCCGCTGGCAGCCACTTTGGTGATATCAATTGCAGTTGGAATGCCCATAAAGCCAAGCAATGGAATAGTAACGTTCGGGTTTTCACCTAAAGTGATTTCACGCATTTGGCGAGAAAAATCAACAGCCTCATCAACGGTTCCACCGACAAGTGCCACAATGGCAGGTGCGGTTGCCATCGCAAATCCACCAATACCATAGGTTTCGGTGATTGCAGAATCACCGATATCTAAGCCTGAATCTTCTGGCTTATAACCGGCAAACATTGGGCCGATAACTTGTTGAGATGGGCCAATAAACCAATGTCCTGGTAAGCCACTGATACGTAGACCAAACTCATAACCATTACGTGCCATAGTGGTGACGACTGTGCTGTATTCGATACCGTGAGCTGCATCCATAGAGGCTTTACACATTGCCATCCAAGTTGGGCCTGAGAAATAATCACTGCTAGCCACGAAATCAAACACTTCTTTTTGCTGGGCGACCGAGAAATTAGTTTGGATAATGCCGGTTGTCAGTGCTTGGATTAATAGGGTGGTGCCCGCATTGTTACGGTTATGGCACTCATCGCCCATATGCAGGGCTTGAGCCAACATCAAACGCAGGTCAATTTCACCAACGAATGTCATTGCATCACGTAGCATTGGACCTAATACATCACGCATCCAATTTAAACGGTCGATAACGCTTTGATCGTTAGCACCCATGCGCAGAATTTTTGCCATCTGCTCACTAAGGTTGGTAAACGCACGGTTACCGTAAGTTTTGTTTTCGACAATATGCATGAACATCGATGCCGATGTCACACCAGCCATGGAGCCCACGCAATCATGTTCGTGGCAAGGTGAGAAAATAATCTCATCCGATGCGGCAACACGTTCGGCATCAACGAGATCTTTGGCTAAGCCTTCAAAAACTAATGCACCCGTTACTGCGCCTTTCATCGCGCCACACATATCTTTCCAAGCAACCGGAGGGCCGGCGTGTAAAATAGTATTTTTAGTCATTCCCGGAACGACGTTAATTGCTTGGTCATAACCGATAAGGACAGGCTGGGACTGAATAATACGCTCAAGCGCTTGGGCGTTAGCGACAGCAATTTTCTCTTGTAGTGATGCATTGCTTTCGATTTTATCTAATGCGCGAATAACCTCGATATTACCTTGACCTGGTGGCGTCCAGCTTAAGTGAGTGACTGGAATATGCTGCTTTTTCAGGTCGTCGCTGAACATTTCGATGCCAACGTTAATCACATTTAATGGTTGCTTAAATAATGAAGTCATTATGCTTTCTCTCCTTTCCAGACAAACTCGCGTCCTAATAAACCGGTATTGGTGCTGCTGCTTGCCCAAATCACGTCGGCATCTGTCAGCATTTTGACTTGTGCATCCATTGCTGGTGTATCTTGGTCAGTACCCAGTACATAACCTAAAATAATCAGTTCACGGCCATCTTGTTTAGCAATATTTTTCGCTTCTTTGATTGCATCAATCATAACGCCGACAGGATCTTCGTGAGAACCAAAGCCCAAGACAAAGTCCATCATAATGACACCAACTTCAGGATCACGAGCTTCTTGTAATAAACGACCAATACGGTTGGTTGGGTCGATCATTGGGTGTGGTTTACCGTTGGTAAAATCATCATCCCCAAAATCTAGGAAGGTGTGAGCGATACTTTTATTGACATCTTTTAGGCGATACTCAAGGTTTGGTTGAATATTGCTGTAGACGTCATCATATTTTTCGAGGGCAGCAAACATTGCTTCATCGCACAGGGTGCCACCACAAAATAGACCGCGGATATATTTTTGTTCAGCGGTTAATTTGGTGCGGACTTCTTCAATTAATGGCCAGTTGAGTGAATGTAAGTTTAAATCTTCTTTTTTGAGACCCGCGAGTAACACTGTTTTCAGCGCAGCTTCTTTGGTGCTTTTTGCAAATGTAAGACCTGGTTTGTCTTCTGGCAACGGTTGGCTGCCTAGGAAGCACACCACTACAGGTTTATGACATTTTTCTGCCTGCTCTAATACTTTCTTCGCTACGGCGGGTGCTGGTGGCTTAGAAATTAAGGCAATAACTTGAGTTTCTTCATCGGCATCTAACATCTTGAGGGCATCGATCATCATAATGCCGCCAATTTTTTCGCTTAGGTCGCGCCCACCGGTACCAATGAGTTGCGAAACACCTGCACCGAATTCATGAATGCGTACGCTGAGTTCTTGGCTGCCGGTACCAGAGGCACCGATAATACCAATGTTGCCGCGGCGCACACTGTTACCAAAGCACAGTGCAGTACCGTTGATGATAGCCGTGCCACAGTCAGGCCCCATCATTAAGAGTCCTTTACTGCTTGCCATTGTTTTTAACGCTAATTCGTCTTCAATGGATACGTTGTCAGAAAATAACATCACATTGAGGTCATTTTCTAAAGCAATACGCGCTTCACGGGCGGCAAATTGACCATTAACTGAAATAATCGCTAAATTACTATCAGGGATATGTGTTTTGGCTGAATTGAGGGTGGCGTATTTAGCTTCGTGAGAACCGCCGCCTTGATTCTTTTTATTAAATAAATCTTCAATGCCAATTAAGATCTCTTCGTTGGCTTCATCGCTTGAACCTTTAATGACAATCATTAAATCGCCATTTTTGGCTTCTTCTAACTCAGTGGTTAATAAGCCTAAATTTCTTAAGACGCCTTTATTCATCTCTGTTGCCATTGCCACAAATGCTTGCTCAACATTAGGAAGTTGATTTGCTTTAGTGGAAATGGACATCAGTGATACAGAATCAAAATAGGTATTCTTTTTTATGACAACTTTAGTTGACATAGCTTTCTCCGAAATAATGAGTGAGATACAAAGCATCTCGAATGCCAAATAGCATGTCGCTGCCTGAACTGGACCCGATATTTAAAATGTCTAAAAACTGTGAATAAATATTTGTTTCGTTCGCATCAACTAATGATTGAATTAATTGATGCATATTTTCGCGATATTCATGGTTTAGGGCTTTTTCTAGGGTAATGGCGCTAATGGGTGTTGTTCTTTCATTGCTTTGCATGATGCTCTGATGAAATTCAGGATAAAATGCACGAGCAGGATGTTTTTCTAAGAGCAAAAATGCCATTAACCCAACGAGATAATCATCTCCAGACGGCGTAAGCCCGATACCTAACCCAACAAACTGGCTAATGACATTAGCCAAACCATGGCGTTGTTTTGCCTTGAGTAAACTAATTAAATTGCTACGTAATTGATTTAATTTTTCTGTGGATGCTACATAAAATAAATTATCGCCTTGATAATTAAATAGAGAGCTTCGAGCTTCACTTAAAATTAAATCTAATCTATTTATTTGCTTTAATAAAAATGACTGATAATTTCTCTGGTTTATTTTCTCATAAATAAAATTAATAACCGGTTGTTGCCATAATTTACATAATGAAAAAGACAATGAATAATGTTCACCAATGCATATTTCATTATTTAACAAATAAAAATTGTCGTCATTCTTAATGTTTAAAAGAGAAAAATCGTTATTTAATAATCGACAACTATTTGGTGCATTATCTAATTGAGTACTTAGCAAAGTAAAAAGATGATTATCAATAGAAACATTAATGGCTTTATTAAAGACTTGTTCTACTTTGCCTGAAAGCTGCGGCTGATTGAGAAGATTTAAAAAATGAATATCAGCCGTTAGCCCGTATAATATTTGCCGATGAGATGTGGCGTTATTCACAAGTCTCCTTATCAGCGTATGTCTCGAGTATCGCTCAGTGCTTATGCACCAGCCGCAACGAGAAGTGCTGCAATTTCGGTATAGCCTTTTTCTTTTGCCAACTCTAATGGTTTTTTACCATATTTATCAGTCATGTGAGGGTTAGCACCATGCTCTAATAGCAACTTAACGATTTGTTGTTGTTTGTCGCCACCGTCATTGAGTACGATAGCTTCCAGTAACGGTGTCCAACCAACAAAGTTAGTGTGGTTAACATTCATTTCTGTTTTTTCGAGTAACTCACGAACGATTTCTACGTGGCCTTTTTCACTTGCAGGTGTAATACCTACGCCACCAAAGCGAGTTAATAAATCCAAATTAGGATTTGCAGGTAAAACCAAACGTAATAGCGTTAAATCGTTATTTAAGCAGCTAAGTAGGAAAGGGTTAAAACAAGTTTGATCTTGTTTATCAATATCAGCACCTGCGTTAATTAGCAGTGAAACACATTCATAATGTTTGTTTAGGCTGGCATTTATGATTGCGGTGCGGCCTTGACGATTTGTCACATTAATATCAATACCGTTATCAAGGCATTTTTTTAATATATCTAATTGGCCTTGTTCCGCTGCGGTTAGAAATTCTTGAACCAGTGTGCTGGAAGTCATAACGCTCTCCTGATAACTAAAATTGATAAATAGAAATTGAACACTATTTAATATGGCTAAAGCATAGCAACTGCGACCTATAAAAAGAATCCATTTAAATTTAATTCATCAATAAGGCCCTTCATTGTTGAGTTAAATTCAATAATTGGCTATTTTTGTGCGTGAAAGCATTGTTTACAGACCTTTTTGGATGGTTTTAGGGGGTTTTTAGACCAAAATTGTTGGTTTATTTTTATTAATTAAGGGCACAATAAATGATTTAATCAGATCTGTGACGCAGTTCAAATTTAAGGTTTTTAAAATGTTAATGTTGTGATTTTTTTGATCAAAAAAGATTAAAATGTTAAATCTTAGTTTTAGTATTTAATTCAATAATATTAGGTATTTCGAATATAAATAGTCCTTTCTCATATTACATCAATTTTACAAAATCAAAGGAAAACAAATAAATATTCTGTCTAGATGAATATTTCTGTTAACCTATGAAAATAGATTAAAATATAGACTGTTTTATATGCTGTTGAATTTAATTCAAATATATCCGTCATACTTCAAGCTACAGGGGATATCCGTCATGCTTCGAGCTACAGGGGCGTTGACTGCACTCAGCTACCCGAATCACATACTTTTTGTATGCTCATCGGGATAGCTTTGCTTGTCGCCTACCTGTAACTCGAATTATTTAGGGTATGTGTAGATTAGGTTTTAATGTATAGATCAGGCTTTAAGCCGCAGGGGTAAACTCAAATTATTTAGGGTATGTGTATAATTAGGGAATAAAGTAATGAATTCGATTTTTACTGAAGAAAATTTACTGACTTACACTACGGCAGCTAAGTTTGCCAGTTTTAGTAAGGCCGCAGAAGAATTGGGTATTACCACATCGGCGGTCAGCTATACCATAAAACGCATAGAAACCTATTTGGATGTAGCGCTATTTATTCGTGATACACGCAATATCGAGCTGACAGAAGCGGGTTATTATTTTTATCGCAAAGCAACGGACTTATTAAATAACTTCCATTTGATTAAAAAAGGAATTTATTCTATTGAGCAAGGTATTGAAGCTCGTGTGCGTATTTGTATTAACCAACTGTTATATACGCCATACCATACGGCTAAGTTGCTGCAAATACTCAAAAAACAATTTCCAACATGCCAAATTACAGTGACGACAGAAGTGTATAACGGGGTATGGGATGCGATTATTAATAATCTTTCCGATATCGCAATAGGCGCTCCGGGTACGTTAATGGATGGTGGCGGTATTGATTATACTGAGATAGGTGCTATTCATTGGGAATTTGCTATCGCATCCACTCACCCGTTAGCACTAATGCCTGAACCTATTGCAGAAAGCCAATTACG
This sequence comes from Providencia sp., assembly GCF_052096715.1. Taxonomy (NCBI): domain Bacteria; kingdom Pseudomonadati; phylum Pseudomonadota; class Gammaproteobacteria; order Enterobacterales; family Morganellaceae; genus Providencia; species Providencia sp. The sequence goes on along the minus strand of NZ_JBQDNB010000005.1, from coordinate 143,629 downwards.
GTTATATCCCAACATTATGGTGGAAGATACGGCGCATACCATCAATAAACGTATTGGGTGGTTGTTACATGGTCAAGAAGCTATTCAGGTGCCTGATTTTAATACTAAATGTCAATGTCAGATGCTCGGTGAGGGAATCGGTTTTCTGCCTGATTATTTGATTAAAGAACATGTAAAAAATGGTTTATTAGTGATCAAAAAAATTCAAAATCCAAGACAGGATTCTCATCTGTTATTAGCGACACAACATTCGGCAACAGGGCTGGTAACTCAGTGGATACGAAGAGAATTTGTTGGAAAGGGGATTTTAGCTAATCTATACAGCGATTTGCTAAAACCCATTCACTAGAAAAGTTACTGAGTGGCAATCTCGAGGGCTTTATTGATAGCATCAGGGATTACGCTACCGTGATTCTTACCTTCAAATAATGTGAAATTACAGATGCGGCCATGACTTTGGATTTCGTCACAGATTTGGCGTGCAGTAATCCAGCTTTTTCTCACTTGGTAATTTTTCTTTTGCTCATCCGTTAACCGTGATAAATCAGGCTTTTCTTCAAGCCCCCCTAGGGTAATATTAATGGGGGAAGCCGCTTGTTTATCAGTGAGTTTGGCGATATCTACCATTTTCCCTTCGCCCCACCACAGTGACGGGCTGGCAGAGACATAAGATTGATAATCGTTAGGATGATTTTGATAAGCCATTAAGGTAAATAATCCGCCAAATGAGTGACCAAATAAGGTCTGTTTTTGCTTATCAAGGGGAAATTGTTGTTCAGCCCATGGTCTGATAGTTTCTTGTAAGAATTGATATAATCCATCAGAACCGCCACCTTCTTGAAAGGCTTCACCTGCAACTTTTGGGGTATAATCATAAGTGCGGATTTTACTGGGAAAGGCTTCATCCACAGGGTAGCCAATACCGATAATTATCGGCAATGAGTCAGATGGAAACTTGCTGATAGCTTTGTTGACGACTAACGGATATAACCCGTTACCATCAAGCATATACAGTACAGGCCGCTTAGCCGTAACGTTATAAGGTACGGCGCTGTATATCCGTAAGACTCGTTCACCATAATTCATATCAGTTTGCTGAATATCATAAAACTGACTGACATTTTCATCCAGCTTTGGGATGGTTTGGCTTGGGCGAGCCCAAGCGCTGCTCGTCATGCACAGTAATAGGCCACTTAATATGATTTTATTCATCTACTCGTCATCCTTCAAGTTGCATGGGTGTTGACTACGCTCAGCTCCCCGAATCACATACTTTTGTATGCTCATCGGGATACCTTCCCTTGTTGCCTACATGCAACTCGAATGATTTAGAGTATCTACTCGTCATCTTCAAGTTGCATGGGTGTTGGCTACGCTCAGCTCCCCGAATCACATACTTTTGTATGCTCATCGGGATACCTTCCC
>NZ_JBQDNB010000005.1:109664-142104 GCF_052096715.1 Providencia sp. | reverse complement strand
TTGTTGCCTACATGCAACTCGAATGGCTTTTAATGTAATAGGTAGCCTGCAAAAATTAACAAGGTAATCAATTAGAAGGTGAAATTCACGTTCGCCCAATAACGGCGACCATCTTCTACATCCCAGTTGCCGCCATTTTTATCAATTTTAGGCCCTTTTTCATTACCGATATTTAATACTGCTAAATTTAGCTTAGTATTTTTCAGTAATTGATAAGTGGCTCCGACATCCATGGTGGTATAGCCACTACGGTAGCGTGGTGCTGTGTAGCCATTACGCTGGGAGGCCCAAACTTGTTTACCTTCATAGTGTGCACGGGTATATAAAGTGAGGTCTTCGCTATAATTCCAATCTAACTTAGCATTTGCCAGATGCTTTGGCGTTTTATCCAATGCATAGCCTTTGAGTGATTGACCACTACTTAGCTTTTCATCATCACTTTTACGCTCTGAATCAGTATAGGTGTAATTTAAACTCAATTTCCAATCTTGGGCTAGAGGAATTCCTGTTGCGACCTCAACCCCTTTGATATTGGCTTTACCGACGTTGTCATAGGTATATAAGTTTAGATTGGTAATAGGGTCTGCGTCGCCAGTATAGTAGCTAGTTAATTTGTTTTTAAAATCGGTATTAAAGAAAGTTAAGCTAGCATCAAAACCGGATTCATGGTTATAGGCAATACTGATTTCTTCACTGAGGCTTTTTTCTGGTTTTAAATCAGGATTACCGTAGATAATCCCATTACCGCCCTCAGTTGAGGTACCGTAACCTGAACTGACTTCACGCAAGGTTGGTGCACGGAAAGCTTGTGATACACCGCCTTTAATGGTGATTTCATCAGTTAAATAATAAACTGCATAGCCTCTCGGGTTCCAGTGATTACCATAAGTCTCATGGTGATCTAAACGTAGACCACCCGTTAAAATAAGGTCATCTGTTGCTGTAAACTCATTTTCAACAAATAATGCATATTGTTCAGCGCTAAGTTTTGCATTTTCTGTGGTTGTTTTACCTGTGGAAGAGCTATCTTTCAATTTAGCGTGTTGGAATTGCCCCCCTACAGAGAGAATATTGTCAGGTAGAAAGGCAACCACTTTCCCATCAACTACAGTATTGGTAATTTCAGGAACGCGAGGCTCATAACTATAAACTAATGGGCTTGTTTTGGTTTCTTGTCTTTCAGATTTAGTTGAGCGCTTTGTTTGTTCTTGATAAACGCTCAACTCAGTGTTGAATGAATCCCAATCACCTTTATATGTTAGTGCTAAATGGTTTCGATCATTATGAAGTTCTGTTTTGGTATTGGCTTTTTTGGAGGTACCACGAATTTCATATTCAGCGAGAGATTTACCCGGCGTTGAAGTTCTTTCTTGAGTGGTTCTGCCTGCTTCAAATAAGAAAGTTTGGTTATCCCAAGGGGTAAAGGTTAGTTTTGCCGTTAAGCTTTTATTATCCTTTTTATTATGCCCTTCTGTAATCTTATCTTCTTGGCGATAATCGCCGCCGCCATATAATTGCAAACCTAATTTATCTTGCATTAATGGTCCAGATAGATAGAAATTACCATCTGTTGAGTTACCGCTATCACTGTTTTCTTGCACAATAGCGCCAGTCGATAGACTGCCGTGCCACTCATTAGTGACTTTCTTGGTGATGATATTGATAACGCCGCCCATGGCATCAGAACCATACAGGGAAGACATAGGACCACGGATCACTTCAATACGTTCAATTGCTTCAACAGGCGGCATAAAGCCTGCTTCAAAACCACCGCTGCCATTCGGGCGAGATTCACGGCTATTTTGACGACGACCATCCACGAGTATTAAGGTGTATTCGCCGGGCAAGCCACGAATATTAATATCTTGTTTATTGGCTGCACCTACAATACTGACACCTTCAACATCTTTAACCGCATCGGCTAAATCGCGTACCGGTTTGTTTTGTAATTGTTCAGCAGTAATTACAGTCACACTCGCAGGGGCATCACGTAATTGCTGTGAATAGCCCGATGCACTGACGACCATGGTATCTGAGTTTTCTGCGGCAGTAGCGCCAAAAGAAGAGAGTGCCGTGCAAACACCTGCGGCAAGAAGCGTGTAGTGGTATGGCTTAGACATAATTATTCCTAGACCCCGGTAAATTGAAACAATAAATATAAATGATAATAATAATCATATTCTTTATCGATAATACCATTGAAGTAAGTAAGAAATAAATAATTGCCTAACTAATTTATGGTCAGGATTTGATCTCAGACATAAAAATGCATCTAGCTTTGTGAAGCGTGCCAACCTTAATGGAAAATTAAGGTTTAACTTTGGTTTATGGAGTTTCCCACAATGTGAACTTACATTAGCTCTGCTATCTACTCGGGGAACTTAAAGGCTAATGAGAAGTATATTTTTGATGATCGCAGGATTATTGGTGTTAATCGCACCCACACTGGCGTGCGCAGAGGCGATGCGCTTGAGTGTGACTAATCCACAACAAACTATGGCGATTGATGTTGTCAACATTCCGGGAAAGTTTGTGGCTAAAAATGAGGTTTCTATCGGATCGCCATTACAGCAACAAAGGGTGACAGCAGTTTTTGTTGAAGAAGGTGAATGGGTTGAGAAAGGGCAGTTGCTCGCTACGCTTGAGTCACCACTTCAAAGTGCGGCGGTGAAGCAATTACAAGCGGAAACAGAGAAAGCGACCGCTTACATTAAGCAGCAACAAGCTCTAACGGCACAGTCACAAAAAGAGTTACAGCGCCTCATGCCACTGGCTAAAACAGGGGTAATTTCCGCGAATGAATTCGGTAAAGCGAAATCAGAAGCGCTATCACAGCAAGCCTTGCTCGAGGCGAGTCGGGCTGAGTTGCGTCAACTACAAGCACAATTAATGCGTGAACAGAGCCAAGAAGATAAATCAAAGATTATCGCCCCCGTTTCAGGGGTGATCAGTGAGCGTTACGCGATGAACGGCACGCTATCTGATAATGCGTTGCTGTTTAAATTAATTGAAAATAATGAAATTGAATTTGAAGCCGCGGCTCATTCATCGGAATTAGCGCGAATTCGAGGTTCAAATCCCGTTGTTATTCAATTATCTGAAAATAAGCAACTTTTGGGTAAATTACGTTATTTATCGCCGAAAATAGCGTCATTAACACAATTAGGTAAAATGCGAGTCGCCTTGAACGAGGCGCCCAACGGTATCCGTATAGGGGAAATTGCGACGCTGGTTTACGCCAATTCACCCGAGGAACAACTTACTTTGCCATATAGCGCCATTAGAACTGAAACAAATGGTGAGCGTTTCGTTTTCACCGTGACCGAAGGGGTTGTGACAAAACAAAAGGTACAAACGGGGAAAATACAAAATGGCCGAGTGGAAATTCTCAGTCCTTTAGCGACAAATTTAGACGTTGTAACTTATGCACAAGCGTTTTTGTCGCAGGATGACATTGTTATTGCAGTGAAGGATAGCCAATGAAATTACAGTTATCATCTTGGGCCATCACCAGACCCATTCCTACTATTGTGATTTTTTTGGTGTTAACGATTGCCGGAATATTTTCATTCAATACCTTACCGGTGACGGCGAATCCGGTAATTACTTTTCCGATTGTTACTGTGACGGTGACGCAAGATGGTTCATCGCCAACGGAGCTAGAAAATGCAGTCACCAAGCGAGTTGAACGTGCGGTATCGGGTATTCCGGGTATTCGCCACATTTCATCATCAATAACCGAGGGGTCATCATCAACAACCATTGAGTTTAACCTTAACGTGAACGCTCATGTGGCGACTAATGATGTGCGCGAGCAGATAGGACAAATTAGAGCAGAGCTGCCTCAAACAATTGATGAGCCGCTCATCAACCGAATTGATGTGGAAGGCGGCGCAATTTTACGTTATGCAGTTTCTTCTGATACCGAATCTATCGCTGATTTATCATGGTTCGTGGATGACACCGTCAGTAAGCAGCTAGTGGCGGTACCGGGTGTGCAGAAAGTGAGTCGATTAGGCGGCGTTGAGCGCGTTATTCGTGTCGAACCGGATGCTCAAAAATTGGCTGCAATGCAGATATCAATCGCGACTATTAATGAATTACTGCGCAATGTACATCAAAATTCCGCAGGAGGTAGTACTAAATACAATACCTTACAGCACACAATCCGTGTTCTGGGTGAAAAGCATGCTGTGGATGATATCGCCAATGTGATGTTACCGATGGATAACCAACAATCTGTCAAATTAGGTGAAATTGCAAATGTGTACGATGGCTATAAAAATGTGAAATCCATTTCACAGTTTGATGGTGAAGAGGTGGTGGGATTTGCGGTTTTTAGAGCGAAAGGTTCCAGTGATACGCAAGTGGCTGAAGGGGTAAAACAGGCGCTTGCCAAATTGCAAGCGGCGAATCCCGCGGTCAAAATTAGCTTAATTTCATCGACCGTCAAATATACCGAATCAAGTTTTAATTTAACCATTCAAACCTTATTCGAAGGGGCATTTTTAACCGTTGTTATCGTTTTCTTTTTCTTAAAAAGCTGGCGAGCAACGTTAGTAGCAGCGATTGCTTTACCATTGTCTATTTTGCCGACGTTCTTTATTTTGGCTCTGTTTGATTACAGCCTAAACAGCATTACATTACTGGCATTGACCTTGGTGATTGGTATTTTAGTCGATGATGCCATTGTTGAAATTGAAAATATTCAAAAATATATTGAGCGCGGAGAGCGCCCTTATCTGGCGTCACTAAAAGCCTCTGATGCGATAGGATTTGCGATTGTTGCCATTACATTGACGATTGTGGCCGTCTTTTTACCAGTGAGCTTTATTGGTGGTTTTGTGGGGCAATATTTTGTGCCCTTTGGTGTCACGGTTTCTGCGGCAGTATTATCATCATTATTGGTTGCTCGCCTTGTGACACCGTTGATGGCAGCTTATGTTTTATTACCACAAAAACAGCAACATGAAGGGGTGAAGGTTGCCAATTGGATTGTGCGATATACCCGATTTTTATCAGCAACCTTGAAACATCGTAAATTAGCTTTATCTGTTGCTGGGGTGTTTTTAATTGGTTCCGTTGGGATCACCAGCTTCTTACCCGTTGGTTTTATGCCTGATGGTGATATTAGTGTAAGCCAGATAAATATAGAGTTATCGCCAGGCACACCTGTTGAGCAAACTCAGCAAAAAATTAATGAAATTGCTGAGAAATTAAAAGATAGGCCTGAAATTTTATCCGTTTATACCATTGCAGGCATAGCGGATGATTCAGAGGGTGTTGCTCAACACAAGGGGGAAATGATTTTAACACTAACGGAGCCAAGTGAGCGTGAGTTATCACAAAAGCAATTTGAACAATCAGTGTCACCGTGGTTGAGCCAAAAAACTGATGCGCGTTATAGCTTTAGTAACAGTAATGGCAGCAAAGAGTTTTCGTTGGTATTTACCGGCACCGACCCTGAAGAGCTTGAAAAAGCGATTCAAGCATTGCGCAATGGGATTGCCAAAACTGCTGGATTTAAAAACGTGCAGGTGGTGAAACCGTTATTGCGTAAAGAGTTACTTGTTACGCCAAACTTGGTTGATTTAGGGCGAACAGGGGGGAATGTGGATGATATTTCCACGACACTACGCATTGCTACGATGGGAGAAGCCAGTTCTCGCAGTGCCAAATTTAATTTACCGGATAGGCAATTAGCATTGCAGGTTATTCTTCCTCAAAATCAACAAAATGATATTGAGGTATTGAATAATTTATATGTGAAAAGCGCGGGAGAACAAAGTATCCCTATCAAATCGGTGGCGAAAATTGACTCTAGTGATGGGCCTTCACAGATTGAGCGAATTAATCGCCAACGTAAAATGGTGATTGAAGCTAATTTAGAGGGTATTACTTTAGGGGAAGCCATTGAGAGTGTGATGCAATTACCTGAGTATCAACAATTACCCCATAGTGTTTCACAGGTCGAATACGGCGATATGGAATATATGACCGATATGTTTGAACGCTTTGGCACTACGATGGTATTAAGTATTTTGCTAGTTTTTGCCATCTTAATTGTGCTGTTTAAAGATTTTATGCAGCCGATTACGATTTTAGTGGCTCTGCCGTTTTCTATCGGTGGCGCGATTATCGCACTGGTTCTTTATGGTGCGATGATAGATTTACCCGTTATCATCGGTATTTTAATGCTTATGGGGATTGTGACGAAAAACTCAATTTTGCTGGTGGAGTTTATCCTTGAAAAAGAGCGCTCAGGTCTTGATCGCGAAACGGCTATTTTAGAGGCAGGACAGGAACGTATTCGCCCGATAATTATGACCACGTTTGCGATGATTGCCGGTATGGTGCCGTTAGTGTTGACGACAGGGGCAGATGCTAGCTTTAGAGCGCCGATGGCCATCGCGGTTATTGGTGGGCTGATTAGTTCCACGATATTGAGCTTACTTTTTGTTCCCGTAATTTACAGTTTAATGGATGATTTAAAACAAAAAATACTACCTCTATTAGCCAAACTGACTTCTGTCACGCAAACTGATAGAGATGTTAAAGAGTGGTAAAAAGAGGCCAGTCATATAAATGGCTGGCTTTTTACTATTGTTTCTTTATTGATTGGGAAGTAAATTGACTTTTAGTCCACCTATAGACTATATTTGGTCTAGTTACCTGAAAATGCATGTAGGAATTCTTAATGAAAATTGAAACGATTAGTTATATTAAAAAACATGCCGCTGCACTTGAACTTTCTGAGCCAATTTTGGTTACTCAAAATGGTGTGCCAGCTTATGTCATTGAGTCATATGAAGATAGAAAAAAGAGAGATGATACTATTGCTTTACTTAAGCTCTTATCTATTTCAGAAAAAGATAGCAAAGAAGGAAAGCTCTACTCGCGTAGCCAGTTATTGGATAATCTGTAAATTGGAGCTGTAGGATGATAATTAATTTTAAGTACACGGAAACATTTTTAAGTATTATAAAAGACCAAGGATTGGATAAAAAATTAGTTAATACTATTCTTGATAGGTTTGAACGGCATCTGAATTCTTTTCCTGAATGTTGTGGAGTACATGTATATTTACAGGAAATAGGTGTAACTAAATATAGGGGATATATATCGCCTGAAAATTACACTCTTCTTTATTCCTATGAAAACAAAGGCAATGTTGTTACTGTTCATGCTATTTTGCATCAACGACAAGATATACAAAAGCTATTATTTAATCGTATCATTGAACGCTAAATTTAGATTATTAGTGATTTCTATATGTACCATGTGAACTTTTTATTCCCTAGAAATTATTTCTGTAGCACTAATCTATTAGTTAAATTTACTGCAATTAATAATGTTTAAGTTAAATTAATAATAATCAATCATATTAATGAAAAATTGCTACATTAGAGGCAAAACAAAAATTTCAAAACCAGTATTATTGACATTTTTAATTCATTAATCTAGTTTCAAGGTGTCCAAATCAGTATTGATGAGTAAGGCACCTTTCATCATGAATACATCCCCAACTCGCTCACAATGGCCGCTATTACGCCTTGCCACGTCTATGTTTTTTTCGTATATGACGGTTGGCCTTCCCTTAGCTGTTATTCCACTATTTATCTATCAAGAACTTGGCTATAACGATATTTGGGTGGGTGTCGTGGTCGGTATTCAATTCTTAGCCACGGTACTGACTCGCGGTTATGCGGGGCGCTTAGCTGATCAACAAGGTGCCAAAAGAACCACATTACAGGGCATGTTAGCTTGTGGTTTATCTGGTCTGTTTTGTTTGCTCGCTGTTATTTTACCCCTTGGGCCAGCCTGCCAAATTTCACTCTTGATTATGGGGCGTTTAGTGTTGGGTTTAGGGGAAAGTCAATTATTGACAGGGAATTTAACGTGGGGGATGCGGCTTGCGGGCGCTGAACACGCAGGAAAAGTAATGTCTTGGAATGGAATGGCTATTTATGGCTCTCTTGCTGTCGGGGCACCATTAGGGTTGATGATTTATCAACATCTTGGCTTTGCAGCACTTGGTGGTGTCATTATGTTACTACCTTGTATTTCATTACTGATAAGCGGCACGGTAAAAGCAGTTTTACCTTTGCAAGGACGTTGGGTGTCGTTTTGGTCTATCTTGCGCAAAATTTGGAAAATGGGCGCTATATTGGCGCTACAAGGCATTGGCTTTGCTGTGATCAGTACTTTTATCTCACTCTATTTTGCATCTAATCAATGGGGAAATGCAGGGCTAGCCCTCACAGCATTTGGTTGCGCGTTTGTTTTGGTACGTATCTTTTTTGGCGGCTTACCCGATAAATTCAACGGTTATCGAATTGCGCAGATTTCTTTATCAATCGAGTGTGTTGGGTTAGTAGTGCTCGGTTTTGCGCCTGAATTTAGCGTGGCACTAGTGGGTGCGGCACTGACGGGGATGGGATGTTCACTTATCTATCCTGCAATTGGTAAGGAAGTTGTGAAAACCGTTGAGCCTCAAATGCGAGGTACGGCACTAGGTGGATATTCCGCTTTTCAAGATATTGCCTATGGGATAACTGGCCCACTCGCGGGTATGACGGTGGCTTATATTCATTATCGAGGTATCTATTTAGCGGCGGCAGTTGCGGTTTTATTGGCTATCGTGATGACTTCTATTTTTATAGGTCGTTCGAGCTATCGTCATTAGTTTATTGAGGAGGTAAAAATTGTCATCAGAAAATATGCCAAAATATATCAGTTATCTTGGATGGGCTGCGACCTTGACTGCATTTAGTATGTATGTGGCCTATATTCCACAAATTCTAGGGAATCTTGAGGGAAATAAAACCCATCCAATGCAAGCGGCGGTTGCTTCACTTAACTGTGCTCTATGGCTCTGGTATGGAATAAAGTTAAAGAATAAGCCAATTACCTTCGCGAATGTTCCTGGGGTTATATTTGGACTGATTGCATTTATTACTGCGTTATGAATTCATTGACTGTATACAGATGCAGTCAATGATCTACGTTTATAATTATTCATTTCGACTATGTTTTAATATATCTTTGGATATTTAGTCAAATAATGATGTGAAAAATGAGTCCATAGTTTTTTATATTATGAAATCATTTACTCGTAAATTGAATTTCATCATCTAATCATATTAAGATGTGCTCTATAAAGCCATTAACCTTAAGTGTATTCAATTACACTTATTATCATTATGGTATAGTTAATATCATATTTAGATATAGCCTTCATTTTATTTAACATTGACCTTACATTGATGATTTAACTCTATGTTATTTATATATATTAATTTGAGTTGCTAAGTTATTAGATAAGTTCAGTAGCTGATAAAACTGATATAAAAGATATCATATTATTGTTCTATTCTATTTTTATGTTATTTAAAAACAGTTCCCTATTGCTTTATGGCAGAGAGTTCGTAAATATAACAGATAGAATGAATAATTAATTTCGACGTTGAGAGTTATTATGGACCAACCAAAAAATACAGATGAATCTAATCAAAAAACGACAAATGAAAAACGAAGAAAAATATGGATGGTATTTGCTTCAATTATTATCATTCTTTTATTTGTCGCCTATGGCGTTTATTGGTTTTTAGTCTTGCGCTTTCAAGAATATACCGATGATGCATATGTTGCTGGATTACAAATCCCGATCATTGCGCAAACAACGGGTAATGTCACTCAAGTCAATTTTGAAAATACAGACTTAGTGAAGGCGGGTGATGTGCTCGTTGTCTTAGATAAAACCAATGCGACGTTGACTTTTGAACAAGCAAAACACGATCTCGCCACCACGGTGCGCAAGACGAAAGAGCTGTATATCAATGGCGACGAATATCAGGCTCAAATTCAAAAGAATCGCGTATCCCTTGCGCAAGCGCAAAAAGATAATCAGCGACGTATTGCGTTAGGGCGTAGTGGTACTATTTCTAAAGAAGATTTGCAACACTCCCAAGAGGCTGTGCAATTGGCTCAAGCTGCGCTGGAGATTTCAATTCAGCAATATAATGCCAACCGAGCGCTATTACGCAATACGGAATTGAAAAAACAGCCAGCAATACAGCAGGCAGCAGATAGTGTTCGCAGCGCATGGATTAACTTGCAACGTACTGAAATTAAGAGCCCAATGACAGGTTATGTCTCCCGCCGGAACGTCCAAGTGGGTTCACAAGTTAGCTCTCAAAGCTCATTAATGGCGATTGTTCCTATTCAGCCAGTTTGGGTTGATGCCAATTTTAAAGAAACTCAGTTAGAAAAAGTCCGGATTGGTCAGCCAGTGACGATAAACAGTGATTTCTATGGTGATGATATTGTTTATAACGGGACTGTTGTTGGGCTAGATATGGGAACGGGCAGTGCGTTTTCGCTATTGCCTGCTCAAAATGCGACGGGCAACTGGATTAAAGTGGTTCAGCGTCTCCCTGTTCGTGTTGAATTAGACCCAGCGCAAGTCGCGAAACATCCGTTGCGTATTGGTTTATCGATGAATGTGACGATTGATATTAAAGATCTCAACGGCCCTGTTTTGGCTGAAGTTCAACGAACGGCACCCGCTTTTGAAAGTGATGTATTGGTGCTGAAATTGAACGATGTCGATCAGATTATCGATACCATCATTAACGATAACGCGGATTAGCCCGAAAGGAGTGGCTGTGGCAGATATTCAACCACTAAAGGGCACAAAGCTAGTTTGGGCAACAATTGCATTGTCCTTGGCGACGTTTATGCAAGTGTTAGATTCGACAATTGCAAACGTTGCTATTCCGACAATTGCAGGGAACTTGGGGGTTTCGGTATCTCAAGGAACGTGGGTTATCACGTCATTTGGGGTATCAAACGCCATTTCTATTGCTATCTCAGGCTATCTTGCGAAACGATTTGGTGAAATTCGTGTTTTCTTATGGGCAACGGGGTTATTTACCATCTTTTCTCTGTTGTGCGGGTTTTCCGATAGTTTGGGTATGCTTATTATGTATCGCGTGTTGCAAGGCGCGGTAGCAGGGCCGGTGATCCCACTTTCCCAAAGCTTAATAATGCGTTGTTACCCGCCGAAAATGCAAAATATGGCTTTAGCATTTTGGTCGATGACGATTATTTTAGCACCCGTGTTTGGTCCTATTTTTGGGGGTTATATTAGCGATAACTTCCATTGGGGCTGGATTTTCTTTATGAACGTGCCTTTAGGTATTTTCGTTATTATTGTGAGCACAATAATATTCAAAGGTATGGAATCAAAAGTGGTCAAAGTGCCATTCAATGTGATTGGCTTGGCGCTACTTTCTGTCGGTGTGGGTTGCCTTCAAGTGTTGCTAGACAAAGGCAAAGAGTTAGGTTGGTTAGCATCTAAAGAAATCGTAATTTTAGCTGTATTTTCAGCAGTTGCGTTAGTTTTCCTTGTCATTTGGGAACTGACTGATAAAAACCCAATCGTAGAACTTTCGTTATTTAAGTCGAGAAATTTTACCATCGGAACCATTTCGGTCAGTTTGGCGTACATGGCCTATTTTGGCGCGATTGTCTTACTACCTCAACTGTTACAGGAGGTATATGGCTACACGGCAACCTGGGCTGGACTGGCGCTAGCGCCAATTGGTTTATTGCCCGTATTATTTTCAGCACCAGTCGCTAAGTTATCAGATTTTCTTGATATCCGCTGGATAGTCACCTTTAGCTTTGTATTTTATGCAATCTGCTTCTTTTGGCGTGCATATACATTTGAGCCGAGTATGGGCTTCTCTGCGGTAGTTTGGCCTCAATTGGTACAAGGTATGGCGGTTGCCTGCTTCTTTATGCCATTAACTACGTTAACATTATCGGGCTTACCACCAGAAAAATTAGCATCGGCATCAAGTTTGGCCAATTTTTTCCGTACTTTAGCTGGTTCAATTGGTACATCGATTACTACAACGATGTGGAGTGATAGGGAAGCGGTGCATCATAGCCAACTAACTGATTATATAACAGATTATAATCCGGAGTCATTACAGATGTATCAAGAAATAGCCGCACATGGAATGACATCAGAGCAAACTTCTGGATTTATTGCGCAGCAGATAACTAGCCAAGGGTTGATTATTGCGGCAAACGAAATCTTCTGGTTATGTGGTTGGGTGTTTATTGCTTTGATTATCACGGTTTGGTTTGCGAAACCGCCATTTGGTGGCAATGCGAATAAGTAAATAATCCATTCAAAGTCATATAAATAGGGCGCAAGAAGATATCAATTGCGCCCTATTTTTATTTTATGGATACACTACATTCAAGATGGCGGTGGTTTTGATTGTACCCTGAGTAACTTGTTTCGGCGCCCATGGGTAATAATAAGCCGCCATCGGGATCATAAAATTAGATTCTAATTGCCCACCTGCTTTGACATAAAAAAGCGATGTGGCATTACCACGGCTATTGGTATTGGTTGAAATGAGCACCGGCTGTTGGTTATCACTGGTTTTAACTAATCTTAGACCGACTCCTTGAGCCGCATTTGGTGATTTATCAATTAAAACGGTGCGATCAGTACTGAGCAAGTTATTACTGGATAAGAAGATATCAATATCACGTTCAGAGGTATTTTTATTGCCCAAATTTTCGCAGCGCATATTTAAACTAAATGGTGTGTAGCCTGCTCGGGTATCATTTAAGACCTGATTACGTCCTAAAGTCGGTAATGTAACCACTAAACCTGCATTTTGAAATAAACAGGTCGTCATTTTGGGTGAATAAGTGATATTCATTGGTTGGCTATACATATCGCGTTGATCATAAGGCCATTGAAAACCGTTAAGTAACCAATAGGCAATTTTAAGAATTTGCTTGGGTAGCCAAAGTAATATTTCAAAGAAGCTTAAACCGCTTAAATCAGTCACAATAAGAACATCACGTAAGTTAGCCGTATTGCCTTGTATTTTTTCTCCCTTTTGAGAGACCAATGAAAATTTAATTGTCATTGAGGCATTTAATTGGGCAGCAGAATAGCTACCCCATTTTTTTATCGTTAGATTCGGGATGTTATTGGTAATTTCTGCACGAATATTATATTTGCCCTCATTAAAACTTAAAACAGTCGCATCATGGCTACTGGTGCTTAGAATTTTAATATAGCCAAAGGTGCTTTCATAAGTCGTACAGTTAAAACTGCCTGCATATTGCGTTGGAATTGTGGTTATCCATACGGGAGTTGCAGGGGAAAGCTTATCGGATAAATCCACATTAATCGGCGGTGCGTAGCGAATATTACTATTGTAACAAGTAGCATAACTCAGGCTACTAAATAAAAATAAGCATAAAGATAGGATATTCTTAATCATTATTCACATCTCTTTATTGGCAAATAGCGGGTGAGCTATCAAGGTTTTCAGTCAATTCATTGATAGTACAACTGCCATTAGCTAATTGGACGACGACTTTTTTAGGGAAGTTTTCGGCTTTCAAATAAAGCACGCTAGATTGTCCGACATAGCCGATTGATTCCCCATCAATACTCAAAATCTCTGAGCCAAAAGGGAGTGCTTTGTTATCAAAAAACAATGCACGACTCACCCAGTTTTTACGGGTATCGGTTTTAAAATTGACGACACTAACTGCGCCTTCTAGCGGGGCACTATTGGCTATATTTCCAATGACTTCAGCACCTTGCGTCTCTTCTGTATTAGTAACCGTGATGGCATTTTTTCGATAAGGTGTTGCATAAGGCACTAACGCGAGTCCTTCACTATTCGTGACAATACTTTGGTCGCCATTAATCATGAGCCCTTCAGCTTTAGGAGCTTTCACAATGGTCATGGTGCTGCCTACTTCATTAGAAATGAGCACATTCCAAGGAATAGCCACTAAGCTACCTCGGGCACTTAAACCTGTTTGACGATAATCGTTGGACTCACTTAATGACCCCCCTAAAGTGGAAACATTAGCGCGATAGGTGACATTGGCACTGGCCATATTTTGTCCATTTTGCTGATTGCTACCAGAAAACGCATAATTAAGACGATTTGCCTCAAGGGCGGTTCCACTTAATGAAAGGGTACTTTGTTGGTAACCGGAGTCGGTGGCGGTAAAACCAGAACTGACCCAAATATTGTTATCGAATAACGACATAGGCAAGCTTAGGGACAAATAGTAGCGATTTTCTTCTTTTCCTTGTCCGTCTCGTACACGACTTGCTGACAATGAATAACTCATCTGTGCATAAGAATTGGCATAGCCGAGTTGATATTCTCGTGTTGCAGGTATGGTTGCCCAATAATCACGTTGCGATCCTGAAACATAAAATGTGCCCCAGCTTTCTGGTAGTCGTTGGTTTAAATTGATGGTGAAGGTATTTTTGGGTCTTGCGCCTCGCATGGAATCCCAAGTATTAAGATCAACTGCGGGTGTTTCTTGATTATTTTTTTGATTTTTTTTATACAAATCAATAGATTCTTGGTATGAGCGATAGCCATCGTGAGCATGAATTGAATCATTAAAGCTATAATAGCCTTTAGTTGAATAACGATAGGCCGCTAAGGTGAAGTTAGTGGCTGTGGTATCTAAAAATTTACTATAAGAGACACGCATACTTTGCCCATGTTGCGAATCATTCAGTAATTGTGTATCTGCATGGGTAATATCAACGGAAACTGCCCCAATAGGGAGATTCCAACCTGAACCCACTAAATAGGCTCGGTAATTTTCACTGGCGATAGTGCCTATGTATCCGGTGATTAAATTATTAAAACCATACTCAAAAGTACCTTGTACAAAAGAAGGAGTGTAGTTTCCTCCGTCCTGATTCACTTTTCCTGCAAATAATGCATAGTTACTGACCCCCTCCTTTAACATACCCGGAACGGCAGAAAAGGGGACAGTAAAGGATTGTTCTTGTCCATTGGCTTCTTGCACAATGACTAATAAGTCACCTGCGGAGCCTGTAGGCTGAATATTATCAAGGGTAAATTGCCCCGGAGGGACACTTTCTTGATAGATAACACTGCCATTTTGTAGAACTTTAATCAGCGCATTTGTTTGTGCGACACCTCTAACTATAGGGGCGAAACCTTGTTGAGAGCTTGGACGCATGTTGATATCGGAGGCGAGCGAAACACCACGGATCCGCATAGAATCGAATAAATTACCTTGTGTATAGAAATCACCCACTAATAAATTGGATTTTTGCATCGGTAATGATTTTCGAATATAGCGGGTATTATTCTGCCATTTCAGTTGTTCACCAGAGTACTTTCTGACGGTACTGTTATCTCGAAATTGCCAAGAACCTATATTAAGACCGGATTCTAAACCACTATAAAAGTCATCACTGGATAATTTAGCACCATTTTTATTCTTCGTTTTATAATAAGTGGTGTTATAGGAAAAGATCATTGCGGGTACGCCGCTATCCCAAAACTCAGGAGGCACGTAGCCGACTTGGGTACGTAAAACGAAACTTTGTGGTACAGATAATTTAATACTTAGTGTACTAACATCAACACTATAGCTTCCTCCCTGAACAATTTGTTCTAATGAGTAGTCATATTGCTCAGTGTCAAGTTTAGGGAGAGATACCCCGAGCAACATGGCTTCTTTTTGTTCAAGATATATTTTCTTGTCATCGCCAGTAAAGGTGAACGGATAACGGCCTTTCCAGTCATCATTGACGTAGATATCCATTTCTTGGATACCAGCAGGCATATTTTGGTCTTCATAAAAGCGAGTTAAGTCTGACTTTGCAGAGTCACCTGCGAGCAATGAGGTGTCAAAATTAACTCCCCAACTCGGTGATGTTGCGAAAAGTAGGCATATTGCCAACAGGCTTTTATGATGGCCGTACTGCTTCATTATTACAGGTTCTCTAACTGGTGGGATTGTTGTTCTTTTTACGATAAAGCTACAGCGCAACGATCGATTTATCTTTATAGGCACCAAAATCATCAACATATAGCAAACTATAGGTTTTACCCTGCTTTACGGGGGATTTTGCAGGTGCAAATACATTAGAAAATGGGGCGATCATTAACGATTCAGAAAGTACTTTTTGGCCTTTGTCGTCATTGATATTGGCAATGGTGATGTAAAACGGACTTGTATTCGTGAGGCGAAATCCTTGATTTTCAACTTTCGCTTCGACGGTTGAAATCGCATTCTCTGAAATACTTTGTAAGTTAGTTGGACGATAAAACAGTTTAATACGCGTTTTAATAGCCAACTGCATCGTATTTTGTCCCTGTAAATTATCGGGTGTCGGGGGAATATCGAGAACATTTAAATAAAAAATAGATTCTCTATCCGTTGGCAATGAAGAGGGTAATTTTTTAATTCGCAGTTGCTGGCCTGCATTACCTGAAACCTTTATAACTGGAGGTGAAAGTAAAAATGGCACATTAGCAGTTTCTGGCGTTGAATTGATATCACCATCATCAATCCAAGATTGTACCAAGGCGGGATCATTACCGTTATTAATTAATTGTACGATAGTTTCTTTATTACTCGCCGGATAAATAACGCGAGTGCCATTGACCACAATATTGGCAAATGCGGAATTAACACTAAATATTAAAGAAAGTAAAATAAGTATACGCATATTCATTCGCTCAAAAATAGCCAAGTTAGTTATTTAACTTGGCTATTAATCATTACAGGTAAGAAATTGTGTAAGTTACGTTAGAACTCAAGCTACCTACTTTTGCCGGTAATGCATTGGTTTTATAGTAGTAAATATCTAAGGCTAATGACTCAGGTTTAGCTGGGTTAGTCGCGCTGCCTTTGATATCAGTTACAAAGGGTTTATTTAATGGAATTGCTGTTTTAGTACCTGGTTTTGCAATAGCAAAGCCGACGTTACGCGCAACAGATACATCATTTTCATTTACAGTCGTATTTTGCAAATAATTACCGTCAGTAGAGATATTATCTGCAGATGAGAAATGAATGGTTAATGGGGTATCAATGGCTTTTGCTGCGGGTGCGCAGTCAGAAAAAGTTAACGCGATTGTTTTTTTATTTTTATCAATCAGACCTGTAGTAATACCTGCATCAGCTGCAGTAATAGGATTCAATGCAACAGTAAAATCTGCACTTTTTCCACCATTAATTGTACAAGTTGTATCAGTAATTGCACCGCTGAAGTTAATTACACCACCTGCCGCATTATCCGCTGATAAAGCTGGTGTTGCAGATAAAATAAGAGCTGTGGCAGCAGATAATGCAAATTTATTATTCATTTTCTTCTCCGAGAAGAGTTGTTATTCATGACGATGGTAAATAAGTAAAATATTAAATTTTTAATTTAATAAAAAATTTTAATTAATCATTAAAGCAATTTTTTAATTACTTAGATGTAAGAGGAAATTAAAAAATCAATAGCAAAACGTAATCACTTTAAAAGTGATTAATGTTTTATTTTCTATTTATTTTAGATAATTTGACTTATATCAAAAATGATAGCCTGTCATTATACGTGTAATCATTTATTTAAACAGAGGGCGAAAGTTAGTCATTTTATATATAAAAATTATATCTTGAAATGGGTACACTTAGGATGGGTGATTGTGGTTTATATATCGATATTAATTATATATATGATTTTTTATTCTAAGTTTTAATTTAAAATGATATTTTATATAAATATTGCAGATATTGCTGGAGTTAATAACTTGTTGCAAATAGTGAATTTATGTAAAAAATGATGTTTTAAATTATTTTAAATCAGTATGTTAAATGAAAAGGCTATTGGTGATTATTTGCTAACTTAGGGTTATTTATAGTAATCATTGTTTTTAATATTCCGATTATTTGCTTTTAATTGGTCTAATGTTTCAATTATTTAATTAATATATAGATATTTTTAATATTTAAATAAGTGCTAATTTTAATTAGGGTGATTTAGCAATTATATTTTATTTGTATGACATTATTATTAACCAGGCATTTAAAAAACATTTTGATTATTTTTTCATCAATAATATTCTTTATGGTTTTTTTTAAATTGGCCATATTCGATATTTACCCATATTAATTACGAGGTCTTTTATGGTTAAAGTTAAATTTTATACCGTATAAGCTCTCTATTTTTATCACTCAGCTATTATCGGCAGAATAGAAATTAACTTTATAACTAATTCATAGTTTAGGTGTAATTACTTAATTTTTTAGGCAAATATTAAATTTACATTAAGCTTGCTGCGTATAAAAAATAAGAGGACGAAACTGATCGTTTTTAAACGATAAATTTTTATAAACTCGATTTCGAAATCAGATTTTGAAAGGCGAGTTTTGGGCGATCTATTTCGATTTCATAAAGTGGCTCGACTTGCTTGAAAGAGTTCTGACCACGTGCGTTATACCGTATTCTAAATATAAATTGCTTATTTTATTGGCTCAAATAGGTGCTTTTTCAATCATTTTCTGTTTTGATGGATAAATAATTATATTTCATTTCATGTGGAAAAACGTAGGGAAACAAAAAGTGAAAACACACCATCAAGCGGTCTACCAACAATTTGACGAACAGGCAAATTCATATTTAACCAGCCAAGTTCATGCACAGGGCGAGGATTTAAAGGCCTTAATACATTCACTCAGTGGTAGTAATGAGGCCAATGTACTTGATTTAGGCTGTGGCGCAGGGCATGCCAGTTTTGGTGCGGCTCCTCTGGTATGTTCTGTGACGGCTTATGACTTATCAGATGCGATGTTAACGGTGGTCGAAAAAAATGCGACAGAGCGTGGTCTTAATAACATTACGACTTGTAAAGGCACTGCGGAATCATTGCCTTTTGCTGAAGATACTTTTGATATTGTGATTAGTCGTTACTCTGCTCACCATTGGCATGATGTTGAGCGGGCTTTACGTGAAGTTCGTCGCGTATTAAAACCTGGAGGAAGAGGTATTTTCATCGATGTTGTTTCACCGGGACACCCTTTACTGGATATTTATCTGCAAACGGTGGAAGTACTGAGGGATACATCTCATATTCGCGACTATTCCGCAGGGGAATGGTCTGGTATGTTTAATAATGCAGGGCTATTCGTTCGTGAAATTAAAAGCTTTCGTTTAGAGCTTGAATTTACTAGCTGGGTTGAGCGGATGAGAACGCCAGCACCGCTAATTGAGGCTATTCGCTTATATCAAAGCACATTAAGCGATGAGGCAAAAAGCCATTTTGCAGTACAGGAAGATGGCTCATTTACCTCAGACGTCATGCTGTTTGAATTTCAAGGCTAATTGCGTTATTTGATAAATTGCGCTTGGTTTAGCTGGCTAAGCGCAGTATTCACCTCGAAGATTTCACCGTTAACGGCTGGAATACCGAAGGATTTCAAGCGGGCGCTATGCTTTTGCAAGTAAGCTTGCGCCTCGGCTGCTGAGGCAAAGAGATAGATACCGCCTGCTTTTTGTGTTTCTTGGTTTTGCGTCCAAATTTTCCACATAAAACCCGGCTCTTGATTGATAGACTCAGCCAATTCATTCATCGCTATTGTCATTTCATCGCCCCAAGGCCCTTGGTAAGGGAAATCTACTTGTAAAATAACCTGCATATCATCTCCTTTTATTTTGATTTATTATAATAACGGCTAAATTCATATATTACATTGATTGTTCTTGAACGCTATTTTTAGGGCAATGACGGTGATGATAATTTTAAACTATTTCGCTTTCCGGCCTCAAAAGCCTCTAGGGTATTTAATCGCGCTTGTTTGTGGTCAACTATCGGTGTTGGATAATTGAGCTGAATATGATTACTATCAGCCCATTCATGAGGTGTATGGATATATTTATCTGGCACCGACATTAACTCAGGTAACCAATGGCGAATAAATGTGCCTTGTGGATCAAATTTGGTTCCTTGGGTCGTTGGGTTAAAAATTCTAAACCAAGGTGATGCATCAACCCCTGTTGACGCTGACCATTGCCAGCCCCCATTATTCGCCGCTAATGTGCCATCGATTAGTTGGCCCATAAAGTATTTTTCACCTTTACGCCAATCGATGAGCAAGTCTTTTACTAAAAAACTGGCCACAATCATACGTAAACGGTTATGCATCCAACCCGTTTCATTTAGCTGACGCATTGCTGCATCCACAATGGGGTAGCCTGTTTGTCCGTTTTTCCATGCATTAAAATCGTCAGGAGAGTTATTCCACTGAATATGTTGAGTCCATTCAATAAACGGTTGATGACGGCATAGTCGCGGAAAAGCAACTAATAAATGAGAGTAAAACTCACGCCAAATCAATTCATTAAGCCAAGTAAAAGCGCCACTGTCTGGAGAATCTAATACCTGAGTGTTTTCCGCATGTAAGCGGTTAAAACACTGTCGTGGAGATAATACGCCAATGGCTAGATAAGGGGATAATTGACTGGTTCCATTGACTGAGGGAATATCTCTATCTCGTTGATAATTTTGGACACACTCACGACAAAATTGTCTCAGTTGCTGTAATGCGGCTTGCTCTCCGGCCACAAATTGTGGCGAGATATCAGCCGCAGCATGTGCAAACAACGGTTGTGTTTCGTTAATTTCGAGGGCTTTACCGCGTTTTTCTGGCACAGTTAACGAACGGCAATCAGTGACAACAAGTTGAGAGGTAAATGCACGCCGAAATGGTGTATAGACCTGATACATTTCGCCTTTTTGATTGCTCACGGTTCCAGGAGCAAGCAGTAAAGCATCATCAAAAGCATGAATATGTAAGGCATGAGATTGTTTGACTAACCACTCATCCCGTTGCTTTTCATTTATCTCATATTGGCGATTAAAAAAAAGTGCATCCGCTTGCTGTTCGCTGGCGTAATCAAGCACCCATTGTGCGGCCTCAGTAAAACTCGCGCTAGTATGACAAACTAGCGGAATACCGAGTTGTGCAAGAGAATGTTGTAATGCAACGAGGTTTTGATGCAAAAAAGTAATTTGACGTGCAGAAACATCATGCGATTGCCATTGTTGTGGCGTAGCGGTGAATAATGCAATCACTTTCGCCTGCGGATCAGCGCAGGCGGAGGAAAGCGCTTTATTATCTGTGACTCTCAAATCATTGCGAAACCAGATAAGATGACAAACTTGTTTTGCTGCCACCGCTTTCCTCCTTTGCCTTTGAAAAGGTTAATCCAATTTAGGGTGCTGATTGATCAAAGATTGACGTTTTTTCTCAAGTTCAGCAATTTCTTTTTCAATATCTTCAACTTTTTGTTCAATGTTGTCAAAGTGCTCAGATAAGATCTCTTTTGCTTCTGCTTTATCAGAAGCCGCAGGAGTCGCCCCTCTTAATGGTTTATTTGCAGTTTCTGGCATTTTAATACCGGTTAGCAAACCGATAGCGGCGATCACCATCAGATAATAGGCTGGCATATACAGATCATGGGTTGATTCGACTAACCATGCTGCTGCTGTTGGTGTTGCACCTGCAATTAATACTGAAATATTAAAGGCGATTGCTAAAGCACTGTAACGAATATGGGTTGGAAAAATAGCGGGTAAAATTGATGCCATTACACCCGTAAAACAATTTAATAATACAGCTAGAATTAATAAACCAACAAAAATTAAGCCGACAGAACCACTGTTGATCAACATAAAGGCCGGATAGGCTAAGAAAATAAGACCTACACTACCTGCGATGACAAAAGGACGACGGCCTATTCTGTCACTCATCAACCCAATCAATGGCTGAACAAATAACATACCCATCATAATGGCAATAATAATTAGCACACCATGGTCGGTTGAGTAATTCAGGTTATGTGATAAATAACTTGGCATATAAGTCAGCAACATATAATAAGTTACATTAGTTGCGATCACTAAGCCGACACAAATCATCAAACTTTTCCAATATTTAGTCGCCACTTCACGGAAAGAAACTTTCGGTGGGTTTTGAATATTGGCTTTATCTTGTTTTTCTAACGCTTCAATATGTTGTTGGAATGCAGGGGTTTCTTCAAGAGAATGACGTAAATAAAGACCAATAATCCCTAAAGGAAGTGCTAAGAAAAATGGAATTCTCCAGCCCCAATCGTGAAAACTTTCTTCCCCTAAAATACTTGAAATCAGTACTACGACACCTGCACCTAGTACAAAACCGGCAATTGAACCGAAATCTAACCAGCTTCCCATAAAACCACGTTTACGGTCGGGTGAATACTCTGCAACGAAGATAGCGGCACCTGAATACTCGCCACCGACTGAGAACCCTTGAGCCAGTTTAGCAATAAGTAATAGTATCGGTGCCCAGATACCGATGCTGTTATATGAAGGAATTAACCCTATACAAAAGGTACTGATTGCCATAATGATAATGGTCATCGACAATACTTTTTGTCGACCATATTTATCACCTAGGACACCAAATACAAGTCCTCCGAGTGGCCTAACTAAAAAAGGTACTGAAAAAGTGGCTAATGCGGCAATCATTTGAACGCTCGGTGATGCGTCCGGAAAGAACACTTGACCTAGTACATAGGCTAGAAAGCCATATACACCAAAGTCAAACCATTCCATCGCATTACCCAGCGAAGCAGCGGTGATTGCTTTTTTTAACTTACCGTCATCAATGATAGTAATATCATTAATATTTAACGGTTTTTCTCTTTTTTTTCTAAATTTCATGGAGCCATCCTGTTATCTGAATATTAAGAACTTTTTAAACGACATTCAAAATGTAGGTTTTTCACATCTGAGTTTTTTGGATAAAGAGCAAGTGCTTAATATTTAGAATAGTCGTTATATGAATAATACATAAATTATTTAAACATTATTTGAAAGTGAAAATGATATTTTGCTGATTTTATTGATTTGTATCAGCTATTTTTTGATTAGGTTACCGTAGGCAGGAATATAGCGAAAAAAAATCATGAGAATAATATTGAAGTTGATTTAATGACAAAGAACATGGCTGTGAAGATTGTTGTAAATGAAGCAAAAAAGTCACCATCTAATAGCTGAACATGGTATCTATCATACAATAATTTCGAAATGTTGTAAAATAACGTGATTTTAATCCAGTATTAATACTTTAAATTGAATGTAAATGCTGACTTTTGTATGAAAACTAGATTTAATGGGTGAGTTTGTTTTACTTGCATGATTTTAAAGTAAAAATTACTAATTTAAAATCAATTGGTAATTACCGCATGTTTTAATGAAACTAGCTCAAATAGGGTTGTTAATCATTGGTAATATCGATAGATTTTTTATGTGTAAAAATAAATTTGATTAGTACAACAGCAACGTAATATTAATTTTGACTAAGTTGATAATAAATTTTTTGCGATAGTCTAAATTTGATGATTTCTTTATGTGACCAATACAATCCATATTTATGCTGATACTTAGTTCTTCTTTTGATATTAACAGGTTATTGTATTGTTCTGTTTTATATTTAATTTAGTCGGTAGGAATAGACTATTTCTTTAGCTACAATCAATTCAATTATTGCCCAAGCATTTGAGAATGAGTGAGTATTGCAGCATATGAAGAATATCTGCAAATAACCTAATTATCTGACTTAAAAAGAGTGCCATTATGAAAAAACAGAGTATTGCATCCTACATTGCTAAAGTTCTTGATAATGCAGGTGTTGAACGTATCTGGGGCGTTACTGGAGATTCATTAAACGGTTTAACAGATAGCTTGCGCCGTCAAGGTGCTATTGAATGGCTAGGAACTCGTCATGAAGAAGTCGCTGCATTTGCCGCAGGGGCAGAGGCTCAGCTAACAGGAAACTTAGCGGTTTGTGCAGGTTCTTGTGGTCCAGGTAATATGCATCTTATTAATGGATTATATGATTGCCATCGTAATCGAGTGCCTGTATTAGCTATCGCAGCTCATATTCCTTCAAGTGAAATTGGTAGTAATTATTTCCAAGAAACACATCCGACAGAACTCTTCCGTGAATGCAGTCATTACTGTGAGATGGTCACTAATCCAGAGCAAATTCAACAGGTCTTAGGCATTGCAATGCGCAAAGCTATCCTTAATAAAGGGGTATCTGTTGTTGTGATCCCTGGGGATATTGCGTTGAAAGATGCACCAGAAACCGCTAAAGATACGTGGTATCAGCCACAAGCTCCATTGATCATGCCACAACGTACTGAGATTGAAAAGTTGGCCGAAGCCTTGAATCAATCTAAAAATATCACGTTATTTTGTGGTAACGGTTGTGCTGGTGCTCACGATGAAGTGGTTAAATTGGCTGAAACTCTAAAAGCACCTGTAGTTCACGCCCTGCGCGGTAAAGAACATATTGAGTGGGATAACCCGTATAGCGTTGGTATGACTGGGTTAATCGGCTTTTCATCGGGCTACCATGCAATGATGAATGCGGATACTGTGGTGTTATTAGGTACCCAATTTCCTTATCGCCCGTTCTACCCAACAGATGCAAAAATTATTCAGATAGATATTAATGCAGGTAGTCTAGGTTCTCATTGTCATATTGATATGGGGCTTATTGGCGATATCAAATCAACGCTTACTGCATTACAACCACATTTGCAGGCTAAACAAGATCAAAAACATTTAGACGGTGCTTTGAAGCATTACGCCGAAGCGCGTAAAGGGCTAGATGATTTAGCGAAGCCGGGACATGAAGGTCTTATTCATCCGCAATATCTAGCAACTAAAATTAGTGAGTTGGCAAATGACGATGCCATTTTTACTTGTGATGTTGGCACACCAACTGTATGGGCTGCGCGCTATTTAAAAATGAACGGTAAACGCCGCCTGATAGGCTCTTTTAATCACGGTTCAATGGCAAATGCGATGCCACAAGCATTGGGCGCACAATCTGTTGATAAAAAACGTCAAGTTATCGCCATGTGTGGTGATGGTGGTTTCAGTATGTTGATGGGAGATTTTATTTCCCTGACGCAAATGCAGCTTCCAGTCAAAATTATCATTCATAACAATGGTGTTTTGGGCTTTGTGGCAATGGAAATGAAAGTTGCAGGTTTCTTAACGGCTGGCACTGATTTACATAACCCTAATTTTGCTGCGATTGCCAATGCTGCGGGTATCAAAGGTATCCGAGTTGAGAAAAGTGAAGATCTTGACGGTGCATTAAAAGAAGCTTTTGCTCATGATGGTCCAGTTATTGTCGATGTGTTGACAGCAAAACAAGAGCTATCAATGCCGCCAGAAATTGAGGCTCAGGAAGCTAAAGGATTTAGCTTATATATGATGAAAGCAATTATGAGTGGCCGTGGCGATGAAGTTGTTCAACTGGTTAAAACTAACTGGCTGCGCTAATTCATTGATGTGGTGAATTTTTAAAACCTCATTCAATATAGTGTGAATTCGCTAGGTTGAATGGGGTTTTTATTTGGGGTATTTTTGATAATAATTTCATTCATTACGCCACGATATTTTATTTTTCAGAGACGGTATTACTGATTTTCCTGGTCTTTTGAACCCATCATTTCAATGAATAATATATGTAAATAAATACAGTATTGACATATAATTTAAAACATGTAGATTAAGTATCAACAGCACAGAAACACGCTGTGACAAGCAGTTCAGCGATAGCACATTGCAATCGCTAAAGAGTGTAAACGCGATGATGTAAGGCTTGGATAGTGCTTTTTGGTTGCGGCTGCAATGGTCAGCAACGGGGAGTAAGGCAACGCATCAATAGTATATATCGCGTGGGAGAGTGTACTGTTTATCTGTTACTCTTGTCTTGATGAGATAACAGTTTTATAAACGAATATTATATGGAGTCAGTTAGTCACCATATCGTAATAAATTTGTACATTTTAAACGTAGTATCAAAGTAACACTAAACTAGTAGTCATTAATGTTAAAAATTAAGTTGGCAGTATCTTAAAAGCCCTGAACGTATTAACGTCAGGGCTTTTATCGTTTTAGCCCCTCAGTAAACTCAATCCTCATGTTCTCATCTCAGGCATACTCAACCGTTCTGTGCCACAAAACAAACTTTTTTTGCCCAGTTTCTCTTCTTTCTCATTTCTATCACTAATAACCCGCAGCAGATTGGCTACGCCATAAATGTGCTGCCACTAAGGCTCGCCATGGGGAATATTGTGCTAACCATTTTTCAGTTTCTTTGGCGTTAGGTTGTTCATCTTGTGTTAGTAATATTTGCAAATTACGTCGCACTGCTACATCGCCATGTAAAGAACCATCGAGATAATTAAAGCCACGAAGTAAGGCGTAGCTCACTGTCCATGGTCCAATACCTTTTATACTTAATAACTGCTCCGTGAGATGGGCAACATTGGATGAGGTTATTTGTACAGATAAATCAAGTTGTTGGTTTTTGATTGCATCACATAGTGCCCGCAA
Source organism: Providencia sp. (assembly GCF_052096715.1). Taxonomy (NCBI): domain Bacteria; kingdom Pseudomonadati; phylum Pseudomonadota; class Gammaproteobacteria; order Enterobacterales; family Morganellaceae; genus Providencia; species Providencia sp. The sequence goes on along the minus strand of NZ_JBQDNB010000005.1, from coordinate 115,810 downwards.
AGCGACAATTTTGCCGGTAGAAAAGCCGGTTTGGCGAAGAGTATCATCATCGACTTGGTTGACTTGTTGCTCGTTAGGAAAACACCAGATGCCTGATGAGTGCTGCATTCCGACAGCCTGAATAAACCGGCGGCGAATGGCAATTGCGGCATGAACGCTGATTTGTTGACCGATAATGGCCCAAACGAGGGCTTCAAATGGGCTGGCAGATTGATAAATCCGTAAACCTCGTTGGTTTTTAATCAGTTTCCCCAACCGAGGGTCAGTTAAATAACATTCTTCAAATTGTTCTACTCCTTGATGAAGACCTAATAAATTTTTTCCAAGAGCCGCGATTTGTTCTTCATCTGATGTGTTTTTTGATGAGCCAAGTTTGGATGAGTCGATATCGAGTGAAATGATAGCTTGCTGGTTATCGATACGAAGGTTTATTTGCGCAGGGTTGTTATGCCAAATAATGCCTTTACGTAACTGTTTATTCTCAACAATTTCCGCAATGTTTTGTTGATCTCTTAAATGAAATGCAAAAAAATCATCGCAGCGAAAGTGCTCTGGCAGTAATAGCGTTGGCATGGTCATCACCTTATAGGACTTTTCTTTATTATTAAGAAGCGCATTTGGTTACTCATAATTTACCATTCAAATATGATATTGTGCTTAATATAGTTGTATTTGAATGAGGAAAAGAAGCAATATAGTTAGTCTGATAAAACAATCATGACAGATTTGCGGTGATAGTTGGAGCCTATAAAAGTGCTTAGTTCAGAATAAAGCGAAAGTATGAGTATGATACAATTCAAGGATGTTTAGATGAACAATCATGAGCCATCTCAAGATAAAATACCACAGCAGTCTTTCGACGCGATACCTCCTGCCATGCCAACTGCCCCTGCGCCAAAAATAAAAAATGAGTTAACGGGTTTTGGTGGATGGCTTATTTTGCCAATGTTGGGCATTATTTTATCTATTTTTGTTTTGCCCGCGACGATTTATGCTCAAAATATTGAAGTGATTGAATATTGGGATGCATTAACTAATCCGCTATCAGATTCATTTATTCCTTTATTCAAAGAATTAATTTACTTCGAAATCTTAGGTAACTCGATTCTTTATTCCGTACTCTTGTTTTTATGTTATGTATTTTTTACCAAGAAAAAAATAGCGATTAAAGTTTATATTTTCTTCCAGTTATTTTCTTTGGTGCTAGTTGTCTCAGATATTGTGTTAGCAATGACATTGCTTGATTTAGAATTTGAACCTTCAGATATTAAAGATATTAGTCGAGTCCTTGTCAGTTGTGCGATTTGGATCCCCTATTTTTTACTTTCCGTGAGAGTTAAAAATACGTTTGTAAACTAAGGTATAGTCTAACTCACGATAATAAGAGGTAAGTTGATGATTTATTGTAAAAGGGTTTATGACGCCACCTCTATTGAAGATGGTTATCGGGTGTTAATTGATAGATTATGGCCAAGAGGAATTAAAAAGACGGATTTACAGTGTGATGAGTGGAATAAAGCTGTTGCTCCCTCCAATGAATTGCGAAAATGGTTTCATCAAAATACAGATCAATTTGAACAATTTATTACGCAATATCGCCAAGAGCTCAATAATAATGAATCCGCTTGGCAGGCGTTAGTCGAAAAGGCAAAGCAAGGTCATTTAACCTTATTATATAGTGCAAAAGATACGCAACATAATCAGGCGAAAGTGCTTAAAGCATTTATTGAAGAAAAGATACAAGGTAAATAGAAGGTTATTAGAATGGAAACCCGTCAGTTATCTCAGGGGGAACAACAGGTTTCTCATGTTACCGCTCAACATGTGCAAAAAGTACCTGTTCAAGGCATTGGTGGATGGCTTATTTTACCGTTTATAGGGCTATTTTATATGTTCTATAAAGCTATCAGCATGATGCTACAAGAGATTAGCCAAGTAAAAATTGCTTGGCCATTAGCGACTCAAATAGATTCTGATTTTTATGTTTCGGGTTTTGCATCTGCATTTTATTTATTACAAATGGGCTATGGCCTATTAATTGCTTTACTGTTATGGACTTTTATCGCAGCAATTAAATGGAAAAAAAGCGCCAAGCTCTTGTTTATCATTTCAATGATTATTTATCTGGTGGTGATTATTGGGGCTCGTTTTGTTTTCCCTAATTATTTTGGCCTAGAGATTAATTATTCAAATTTAATCACTGCGGTTAATAGTGGTTTTTATTGTGTCATTTGGATCCCTTACTTTTTAGTTTCCAGTCGTGTGAAAAATACCTTTATTCGCTAGAAATAGGCTGCCATAGGGCAGCCTTGTTTGTTTATTGACTAGAGAGATTTAATTCATGGGTGATATTACATTGCTCAATAAATACATTATCATGAGAAACTAAAAATAAAGTGCCTTGATATTCATTCAATAAATTTTCAAGTAATTGTTTTGAATCTAAATCTAAGTGATTATCGGGCTCATCAAGTAATAGCACTGCGGGTGGGGTGGGACTATGAGTTAAAGCTAGTAAGGTGGTTTTAAGTTGCTCCCCACCACTGAGCAGATGTAATGGTTGTAATGATTTATCCCCTCGAATACGTAACATCCCAAGTTGTGTGCGCCATTGCTCAACAGTAAAAGCAGGTTGATAGTGGTGTAATGCTTCGGCGACGGGCAACGACTTATCTAATAGATTTAAGTGTTGGTCTAAATAGCAAAACTCACCACTGATACGATACTCTCCTGATAGTGCTTGGATATGACCCGCAAGTACTTTAAGTAAGGTCGATTTTCCACTACCGTTGTGCCCCTTTATATGCCAATGCTCACCACTGTATGCAGTAAACGATAGAGGAGCTTGATAACCGTAAGGTAAGTGTAAATCAGCAGCAAATACAGTGACTTTACGACCATCACCTTGATATTTTAAATACATTTTTTGGGGTTTGGTATGAATGATTTTATCTTGGCTTTGTTGTAACTGATCGTGTAAATCGCCAATAACGCGCTGGTGTCGTTCAGCAACGTTCGATTGCCTTTTCTCTGCTCTATTTTTTTTCATATCCAGTAATAACAAGGACTGCGATCCACTTGAGCGTACTTTTTCACCTTGCTTACGCCGTTGAGCTGCTTTTTGTAATGTGGCTTGTTGTTGCTGTTTCTCATGACGAATATGCTTATCAAGCCTCTCCGATTCGGCTTCAATAGCGGCTAGTTCAAATTTTCGTTGCTCATCATACAAGGCATAATTTCCACCATATTCATGCAGACCCTTGTCAGTGAGCTCTAGAATATTCTGCATATGGGCTAATAGTGTTCGGTTGTGAGTAATAACCAAACTCCCTGCGGTGTGTTGTGCCAGTTTTTCACTTAACCATTGGCGACCTTCAGTATCGAGGTGGTTATCTGGCTCATCGAGTAATAAAAAATGATTGGGATGCAAAAAAGCGCGGCAAAGCGCAAGGCGAGTACGTTCTCCTCCACTGAGATACGCAATAGGTGTTTCCATCGAGATAGGCAGATTTGCGGAATCGAGCAGGCTTTGCCATGTCGCAGGGTAATGCCATTTATCTTCAACTAATTCAAAATCGACTAATGTGCCATTACCCGCATTAATGCGAGCAAATGCTTGATAAAGTTCACTAATCCCTAAGGCATCGATAAGCGTGTTGCCTGTTAGACGAGTCAGTTGATCAACGTGAATGAATGGGATGTTCCAGTGAATGTGACCTGATGTGGGTGTTAATATTTGGGCGAGCATACGCATTAGCACGGATTTCCCCTTACCATTATTACCGACTAAGGCATTTTTTTGGCAAAACAGAGTGCCACTTAAAGGTGGAAAAAGTGCAGTTTGATTAAATTCGATATTGAGTTGTGAAAAGTGACAAGCAGCCGTCATAGATACCTCCAATAAATAGAGGGCAGACAACGAAGATTATCTTTCGAATAAGATAGGATGATAACTATTGCCCGCCAGGAACAGAAAAATGAATACCGAAAAACGGTATTGGAAAATATTTTCTGGCAGTGCTTAGTTCATCGTGAGGAATACCTGCTAATTGACGTTAGTGTGATTAGGCTAACGTGTAAAAATGTGAGTACACATTATAAGCAAACTAAATCAATTTGTACAACCTCAGCCCGTATCTAAAAATAAAGCGCCAGTCAGCAAACACTGACCGGCGTTTATTTTACAACGAGACTGCTTTCAATCTACAACTTACTATAACAACGAGATTCTATTTTTACGTTTGGATTATTGCGCCAGTTCAGCAGTTTTAGTTTGTTCTGCTAACCACTGTGTTTGCTAACCATTGTGTAATGCGCTGTTTTTCTTCATCATTCAGCCACATACCCAATTTAGTCCGACGCCAAATAGCATCATCTAGTTCAACAACCCATTCATTTTTCACTAAATAACGTAATTCTGCTTCATAGACGTTATTGCCAAATGCTTCACCAAGGTCGCTAAGTGAATTAGCACCTTCAAGGATCAATTTGCTGTTACTGCCATAGGTTCTTGCATAACGTAAGGCAAGTCCTTCAGGAAGCCATTGGTAGCGTTGGCGTAACAGGCGTGAATAACCATCACGGTCACAACCTTCAATATCACCACCCGGTAGCTGACCGTTTTTTGTCCAAGGACTGCCCGCATTTGGGTAGTAACTTGCCAGTTTAGTGACTGCCGCTTCAGCAAGCTTACGATAAGTGGTTAATTTACCACCAAAGACAGATAACAGTGGTGCTTGACCATTTTCATCATGAATATCTAAGGTGTAGTCACGAGTGATTGCCTGTGGTGAATCAGACTCATCATCACACAGCGGACGAACACCAGAGTAATCCCACACGATATCATCTTTACCTAGCTGTTTTTTAAAGTGGTCGTTATAGACTTTTAACAGGTAGTTGACTTCATTTTCATCAATTTTGACATTTTTTGGATCGCCGTTATATTCAACATCGGTGGTTCCAATGATTGAAAACTCATCCATCCAAGGAATGACAAACACAATACGATTATCTTCGTTTTGTAAGATATAAGCTTGTGGCTCATCATGTGCGCGGTGCACCACAATATGGCTACCTTTGATAAGGCGAATGCCATAAGGTGATTTTAATTTCAAACCATCATCAAAGAATTCTTTTACCCAAGGTCCTGTCGCATTCACGAGGCCTTTGGCTTTCCAGGTTTCGGTTTCGCCAGTGCGGAGGTCTTGTGCTTCCACAATCCACAAACCATTTTCACGATATGCACGAGTGACTTTTGTTCGAGTGCGGACTTCACCTTGTTTACGAACGACTTCTTGAGCGTTTAACACGACTAAACGCGCATCATCAACCCAACAATCTGAATATTCGAAACCTTTCGCCAGCTCTGGTTTAAGCACGGAGTTTTGGCTAAATTTCAAACTCTTACTGCTTGGTAGGCTAACGCGTTTTCCCAAATGATCATACAGGAATAAGCCAATACGGATCATCCATGCAGGGCGTAAGTGTGGTTGGTGAGGAAGGCGAAAGCGCATTGGGAAGGCAATGTGCGGTGCTAACCGTAATAGGACTTCTCGCTCAGCAAGCGCTTCACTGACTAACCTGAACTCATAATGTTCAAGGTAACGTAAGCCACCATGGATAAGTTTTGAGCTCGCTGATGAGGTTGCACTCGCCAAGTCTTGAGCTTCAAGCAGCAATACTGACAGTCCACGGCCTGCAGCATCAGCCGCAATACCAGCGCCGTTAATTCCGCCGCCAATTACAATCAAGTCTTTAGTTTCCATGCATACCCCTGAGATGTTCGAAATACTTTCAAATATGTTCGTTTTCGCTCATTTGATTGTAGTCAAATTTCATTAATATGCCAACTAGTAATCGATATAAATATAACAAGTGCGTGATATAGGTAACAAGTTTTATACACTTCATACCTTGTGCAGATACACTTCATACTTCGCGCCACAGCGTTGTTGGCAGCACTCGGCTACCCAAATCACGTACTAATGTACGCTCATTGGGATATCCTCGTTTGCCGCCTAGCTGCAACACGAATTATTTTGTGTATAAGTTACTAATATATGAAAGAAAATAAATTCTAATAATAGGGAATAGGGAATAGGGAATAGGGAATAGGGAATAGGGAATAGGGAATAGGGAATAGG
>NZ_JBQDNB010000005.1:83786-109564 GCF_052096715.1 Providencia sp. | reverse complement strand
GAATATAATAAAGAATGATGGCAGCGTGGCTACCATCATGGAAGGCTATTTTTTAACACAGTTCGAGCTGAACGTTATGTTGTTCAATCACTTTGAGAATACTGTCAGGTGGTTGTTGGTCAGTAAATAAATAATCAATTAGGTTCATATTACCGAGGTTTACCATGGCATTACGGCCAAATTTTGAATGGTCGGTAACTAACATTACGCAACGCGAGTTTTCAATAATGGCGCGTTTGGTGCGAACTTCATGATAATCAAACTCTAATAATGAGCCATCCATATCAATACCACTGATACCTAGAATGCCGTAATCGAGCCTGAATTGGGAGATAAAATCGAGGGTTGCTTCACCGACAATACCGCCATCTCGTGAACGGACTTCGCCACCCGCGAGAATTAAACGAAAATCTTCTTTTTGCATCAGTAGAGTAGCGACATTGAGGTTGTTGGTCACAACTCGCAAATTTTTATGATTCACTAAAGCATGGGCGACCGCTTCGGGCGTTGTTCCGATATCAATAAATAAAGTCGCACCATCAGGAATTTGGCTAGCCACATGTTGTGCAATCCGCGCTTTTTCGTCTGACCACATGATTTTACGGTCATTATAAGCTGCATTCACCGAGCTTGAGGGCAGTGCTGCGCCACCGTGATGTCGTTGGATTTTATTCTGTTCAGCGAGATCGTTGAGGTCTCGACGAATTGTTTGAGGGCTGACCTCAAAATGTTCGACAAGTTCTTCAGTACTGACATATCCCTGAAGACGCACAAGTTCAATAATTGCATCATGTCTCTGGGTTTGTTTCACAGCGTTAGCCTCTAATTATTAAAATAATTTTATTTGGAGCTCTGGTGTTTAAAACTGTGCCTATTATCCCATACTCCCATCAATAAACCGATAATTAACCCTGAAGTATGTGCGGCATTGGCAATATGCATACCTAAAATATCGAAATAACCGAAAAAGAGCCAGACAATTGAGAAGATCATCAATCCACGAGGTACACCAATTCCCAGTTCAGGTCGGCGCTCACCCGTTAGCCAAACGTAGCTGACAAGGGCATAAACCACACCGGATAATCCGCCAAAGTTATTTTCACTAAACAGTGATTGTCCCCAATTACTAAACAATGCAGAGACTAATAAAATGGTGAACAGCTTACCACTACCGAGTTTGCGTTCAACTTGGCCGGCGAGAAACCACCAGAGTGCAAGATTGAAACCGATATGTGAAATTGAAAAGTGAACAACAGCAGGGCTAAACCAACGCCATAATTCAGTTTGTTGATCGCCTATAGGCCAAGCTAAATAGCGCAAAACTTCCCGAGCATCAGTCATGACGACCCACAGATAAACCACAACGGATAACAGAATAACGGCTATCGTTAATGGGCCTGATTGCTCTTTTAAATAACGGAGGGTGAGGTAGTTGCGATATTGGAATTGCGCATCCGTATTACCGGTTTGCCAACTTGCGGCGAGATAACGGGGATGATTCGGATCTTGCAAAAATACATCAAGTTCATGGCGAACTTGTGAAAGATGCTGCTCATCGTCTAACCAAAGTTCAAACTGTTGCTGCTGTTCGGATGATGGCTGTATTCGCAGATGAATATTTTGACTAGCCATATAGTCAACGAATGCTTGCGCCATTCTTGGGTTAGCAAAAGAAGTGATATGGGTCATGAATGCGATTTCTCGTTTAGAGAGCCGTAACGGCTTGTGGATATTCCCTTAACCATGCTTCGAATCCGCCACTGATACTATAAACAGATTCAAAACCAATATTAATCAGGTATTGTGCAGCGCCTTGGCTACTGTGCCCGTGGTAACACATGACCATAACCGGTTGTTCATAATCAGTTTGTTCTAAAAACGCAGTGATTGATTCATTGGTTAGGTGATAAGCGCCACTTGCATGGCCAGCACGAAAACTTTGTGGATCGCGTACATCCACAAGTACAGCGGTCTTGTTTAACCAGTGCTGATGAGCCTGTTCAGGTGTTATTATCTCAAAATGATCCATAAAATACCGAATTGTAAGGGCAAACTCTTGCGAATACAGGAAAGCTGGCACCCGTTAATCATGCTCGGGTGCCAAATAAAAATAAATCTAGTCTTTGGGATCTAGTAGAACGAGTGGTCGCCACGTTGATGTTCGGTCAAGTCTTTAACGCCTTTTAGCTCGCCTTCGAACATTTTAAGTAACTCTTTTTCGATGCCTTCTTTTAAGGTGACATCGACCATGGAGCAACCATTACAACCACCACCAAATTGCAGGATAGCAAAACCATCATCAGTGATTTCCATTAGGGAAACACGACCACCATGACCCGCTAACTGAGGGTTAATTTGTGATTGTAAAACATATTCAACGCGCTCAATTAATGAGGCATCGTCAGAAACTTTACGCATTTTAGCGTTAGGCGCTTTGAGCGTTAGTTGTGAACCTAGTTGGTCAGTGACGAAGTCAATTTCAGCATCATCCAAAAATGGTGCGCTAATTTCATCAACATAGGCTGAGATTTTTTCGAACTTGAGTTCTTTATCAGTCGCTTCAACTGCACCTGGTGGGCAATAAGATACGCCACATTCAGCAGTTGGTGTGCCTGGGTTAATGACAAATACTCGGATCTGGGTGTTTGGCTCTTGATTTTCCAACAACTTGGCAAAATGAGCCTGTGCTGCTTCTGTAATATTAATCATAATCATTTGCTCAATAATAGTTGACTGCTTTCGTTGGTTATAATACGCCCATTTACCTCTTTCCTACAAGGTGCGACACAAGGACCACGCATCAACAGTATGCGCTCCAGCACAAATCAGCAATTGTGCGGCAGTATTCATCGTGGCACCGGTGGTAATGACATCATCGATGATAGCAATGTGTAACCCTGAAACTGTAGTGGTTAGCGTAAATGCACCTTTTAGGTTGCTTAGGCGGTATTCCCGTTCTAATGTTATCTGAGCCAGTGTATCACGAGTGCGCGTTAATGAATTTCCCGAATAAGGGATATTGAGCCATGTGGACAATTTTTCACCAATTAGTGCCATATGATCGAATCCACGTTGCCATAATCGATGTGGATGCATTGGGATAGAGACGAGCAAATCGGGTTTTTTCCATTGATTTTGACGATAGCCCATTAGCCAAAAAAGTAAAAAAATTCTCGCAATAACAAAGGCTAACTGAGGCTGTTTATTAAATTTATAGCGATGAATGAGTTTTCTTAACGGCGCTTGGTAGGGGCTAACAGTGATTAATTGTTGCCATGCAGGAGGTTGCTTTAAGCAACGTCCACATGCTAATAATTGCTCATCATGAGGCTCATAAGGCAATGCACAGCGTGGGCAACATTGTGGCATTAAGGGGATACTTTTTAAACAAAAGCTACAGACGCCCTGACATGGTAATTTTAATGGTTGTTGGCATAGCCAACAGTTCCCTTCTATTGTTAGCATAGATATTGTTATCATAGATATAGTTGGCTGATTCCGAATTAAAAGAGAGTGTAACCATGACAACGCTATATTGGCAGACCGTCGGCGAAGGAAAACAAGATCTTGTGCTGCTACACGGATGGGGACTGAATGCGCAAGTTTGGCAAACGATAATTCCGCGAATCACTTCCCATTTTCGCATTCATTTGGTTGACTTGCCGGGTTATGGTCGTAGTCATGATTTCGCACCAATGAATGTACAGTCAATGGCGGATACGGTGTGGGAATTAGCGCCTAAAAATGCAATGTGGTTAGGATGGTCATTAGGTGGATTAGTCGCTAGCCGCATTGCTCTGGATCACCAACAAGAAATTAAAGGCCTAATTTCTGTGGCATCTTCCCCTTGTTTCAAGGCGAATGAAAGTGGCTGGCCGGGGATTAAACCTGAGGTCTTGCTTGGCTTCGAACATCAATTATCTGCTGACTTTCATCGTACAGTTGAACGTTTTTTAGCTTTGCAAACTTTAGGCACTGAAAGTGCACGTAATGACGCTAGATTGCTAAAATCAGTTGTTTTGGAACAACCAATGCCAACGGTTGAGGTGTTAAACGCGGGTCTTGAATCACTGCGCACAGAAGATTTACGAGATGAATTGAAAAATTTATATGTGCCTTTTTTGCGCATTTACGGTTACTTAGATGGTTTAGTACCACGTAAGGTCGCGACGTTATTAGATAAAATGTACCCGGACTCTCCTTCTATCGTGATGCGTAATAGTGCTCATGCTCCATTTATTTCCCATCCTGATGAGTTCTGTGAATATTTATTAGATTTTCAGTGTCGTTTGGTAGAGTAGATAACTAAAATTTGAATCACTTAATTTTATACACAAAATGCGCACAATCTTGACTCTCAGGGCAGCCTTTGCAGCTGACCCCTGTTAAACATGCACTGACATCGACCTTTTCTATTTTGTCTAAACTAACTAATTTTTCCGCCATTGCTTTAATCAGTGGGGCTGGCGTATGCAATTGTTCACTGAGTAATTCGAGGTCAGCTTGCCCATATAAAGCAATTAAGTCTCTCACTTGAAGCAGGCTGACCATCATATTTTCCTTTAGTGACAAGCACTACTTGAGCAATCAGAACACTGTTTCGCTGTTTTAGTTTGCAGATTGAGGGTTACTCGGCTACGCATACGACGTAGGAGAACAAACAACACAATGTTAAACAGAACAACGGCTGCAATGGTAATTAAACTACTTTGTGGATGCTCACTAAATGTTGCGATTTGATAGAATAAAGCTGAAAGGCTATAGGCAACGTTGAGTCCCCAAAGAATAGAGAACATCATCCAACTTTTATTGGTTTCGCGAGCAATCGCACCCATCACCGACACGCAAGGCACATACAGCAAGACGAAAATCAGATAGCTATAAGCTGCAATACCAGAGCCAAATTTAGCCGCCATGGTGCCCATTGAACCGGATTCCATTTCACCATCCCCTTTACTCGCTTCGATAGGGTTGGATAGCGCGCTTAGTGTAAATGTATTTTTCAAACTATCCCAAGTTTCAGAAACGGCATCTTCTAATTCTTCGAGTAAATTAAATGATGCGGCATCGAAAGGTTCCGCAGTAATCGCTTCTGCGGTATACAGTGTATTCAAGGTACCGACCACCACTTCTTTCGCCATTGCACCCGTGATCAACCCAACCGTTGCTTGCCAGTTATCAGCGTGAACACCAATGGGTTGAAGAACCGGAGTAATCACTTTACTTACGGAAGCAAGGGCGGAATCATTAATGCTATCAACAGGTTTACCTGAAAATGAAAAGCTATTGAGCGCGCCAATAAAAATACTGGCAACTACGATGACTTTACCTGCGCGGATCACAAAGCCTTTTAAACGCTGCCAAGTTTGAATCAATAACGTTTTGAGGTGAGGGACATGATAAACCGGCAATTCCATCACAAACGGTGATGCTTCGCCGCGCATGAGCGTATGTTTTAATAACAACCCAGTCAAAATAGCGACCACAATACCGAGAAGGTATAAAGAAAAAACTATACTGGCACCATTTTTACCAAAGAAAGCGGCAGCGAATACAGCGAAAATAGCGAGTCGTGCACCACATGACATAAAGGGTGCCATTAATACTGTAATCAGTCTTTCCCGTGGAGCATCGAGTGTACGGGCACCCATAATTGATGGGACGTTACAACCAAATCCCACAATCAAAGGCACAAAAGATTTACCCGGTAAGCCCAGTGCTTGCATGAGCCTATCCATCACAAAAGCAGCACGAGCCATATAACCTGAATCTTCTAATAACGATAAGAATAGGTACATCATCCCGATTTGCGGCACTAATGGGAGAACTGTATTGATACCACCACCGACCCCTTGAGCGAGGAAAATGGTTAGCCATTCAGGGAAGTTAAAATAGGCACCAGTCCATTGAATACCGTGAATAAATATCGCCTCGGATGCACCTTCAAAGAAAGGTTGTAATGCGCCACCAATATTGATGGCTAAGACAAACATCAGGTACATCACGAATAAGAAAACAGGCACGCCAAGCCAACGATTCAGAATGTATTTATCAAGTGATTGAGTGAGTTTGTTGGGTTCAGCGGCACTATTATTAATTGCAGCATTACAAATTGTGGCGATAGATTGATAACGTGCATCCGCAATTAATAATTCAGGTTCTTCATGTAGATGTTCATTTAAGCGTAAGCGAATATCGGCAAGCTGCGTTTCTGAAATATTGGCTCGCTGACGACTATAGATATCGCCTTCTAATATTTGTAAGGATAACCAGCGGCGTTGTTGTTGGCTAAATTGTTGTGCTGAAATTTGTTCTGATAATGAATCGACAGCATCTAATAATTGAGGGGGATATTGGACTAACGCTTGTAGGCTATTTTGTGGTTGGCTATCGATAGCTTTTTTCAGCTTATCAATACCAGTTGCACGGGTGGATACCATTGGAATAACTGGGCAACCAAGTTGTTTTTCTAATTTTTCAATATCGATATCAATATGTTGGCTTTGCGCAATATCCAACATATTCAGCGCAACAATACAAGGTACGCCTAATTCAACTAATTGCAGCGTTAAGTAGAGATTTCGCTCTAAGTTAGAGGCATCAACGACGTTAATTAGCATATCGGCTTCGCCGCTCAAAATGAAATAACAGGCAATCTGTTCATCAAGAGAGGTTTGTTCCGAAATGGTGGTCAGTGAATAGGTGCCAGGAAGATCAACTAGCTCTATTTTATGATCCGCGGTATGGAAGCGGCCAACTTTTCGTTCGACAGTGACACCTGCCCAGTTACCTACCCGTTGGCGCGAACCGGTAAGCTGATTAAAGAGTGTTGTTTTACCGGCGTTGGGATTGCCGATTAGGCCGATAGTGAGTGGTTTCATAGTGTTTGCCAATAAATGTATTTGCCAGTGGAGAGTCTTGCCAATAGTTACAATAAGAATCTTATCGAGACCGATGACTTATTTTTACGCAGTTGGTGTTTCGTCTAGATTCAATAATGCTAAATCTTTTTTACGTAAAACTAAGCTGACTCGATGGGTTTCTATTTGAACAGGGTCACCAAAAGGTGCGACACGAACCACCTTAAATATGGACCCCGGCAATAAGCCAAGGGAAAGTAATTTTTGTCTATAAGCGGGGCTTATCTCTGGTGAGAAACCAAGTATTTTATAACTGCAATGAGGAAGTATAGCCATGTTGCCTTCCAATAATTTTAATGAATAACAATATTGATAATTATTATTAAAATAATAGATGCTTCCGTGATAAATGCGACGAAAAACAAAAATTAATCTAATTAACAATGATAATCATAATCATCTGCCTTTTGTTATATTTAGCCTCTTTTTTCGTCAATTTGGCTTGATATGGATCAACGAAGCGTTGAGTTGACAGTGTTTTGTTGGCGACGATGAGTTTAAGGCGTGAGTAAATATACGGAGTTAGATTTAAACAAAAGATGAGTTTTATTAATTTAATTTGTAATTGAATATATTGAAAACTAAACGCTTAATTAATAATCGACCCCATAACTATCATGTTATGGAGCCGATTAATGGATTTTTAACGTTTTTTGCCGAGTGCTGCCGCCAATGCATCACTCATGGCGCTATTGCCGGATGATGCTGAGTTTTGGCGAGATTGGCCTCTAGGCGCAGGTGCTTTACGTGTGTTTTTTTCTTGGGCTGGACTCGCATTGCGAGGCGCACTATTTGTGTCCCCAGGTTGTTCGTCTAAACGCATTGTCAGTGCAATACGTTTACGTGGAATATCCACATCGACCACTTTAACTTTGACGATTTCCCCTGTCTTGACGACTTTATGCGGATCTTCAACATAGCTATTGGATAGGGATGAGATGTGTACCAGTCCATCTTGGTGAACGCCGATGTCCACAAATGCCCCGAAGTTAGTGACGTTAGTTACCGTCCCTTCTAAGATCATTCCCGGAGTAAGGTCATTCATGGTTTCGACACCATCGGCAAAGGTTGCCGTTTTAAATTCAGGGCGAGGGTCACGGCCTGGTTTTTCAAGTTCTTTAATAATGTCAGTCACGGTCGGTACACCAAATTGCTCAGTGGTGAATTCACGCGGGCTTAAGCCGTTTAATACTTGTGAGTTACCCATGATTTCTTTTAGTGGCTGGCGGACGACTTCCAGAATTTTTTCCACGATAGGATAGGCTTCAGGGTGGACGGTTGATGCATCCAACGGATTGTTCCCATTGGTGATCCGCAAGAAACCGGCGCATTGTTCAAACGCTTTGGGGCCAAGACGCGCAACTTTTAACAGCTGTTTTCTATCAGCAAATTGGCCATTTTCATCACGCCAATCCACGACATTTTGCGCGATCATTTTACTCAAGCCTGCAACGCGAGTCAGTAGTGGAACTGATGCGGTATTAAGATCAACACCGACTGAGTTTACGCAGTCTTCAACCACTACATCAAGCTTACGCGCTAATTGTGTTTGGCTTACATCATGCTGATATTGGCCTACACCAATTGATTTCGGATCGATTTTAACCAGTTCTGCGAGAGGGTCTTGCAAGCGACGGGCAATAGATACTGCGCCACGTAAGGTCACATCAAGATTTGGAAACTCTAAAGCCGCTAATTCTGATGCCGAGTAAACGGATGCGCCAGCTTCGCTGACAATCACTTTCTGTGCAGTGACACCCGGATACTGATTTTGTACCTCAGCAAAGAAGCGTTCGGTTTCTCTTGATGCTGTCCCGTTACCGATAGCAACAAGCTCAACTTGGTGTTTTTGACACAGCTCTGCCACAATTGTGGCTGATTTTGCTGCTTGTCCAGTATGTGGATAAATTGTATCTGTCGCGATAACTTTACCGGTTGCATCGACAACGGCAACTTTAACACCTGTACGCAAACCTGGATCTAGCCCCATTGTTGCGCGCATACCAGCAGGCGCTGCCATTAGTAAGTCATTGAGATTACGGGCGAAGACATTAATGGCTTCTTCTTCTGCTTTCTCACGCAGTACACTCATGATCTCAGTTTCTAAATGCAGCAACACCTTAACACGCCATGTCCAGCTCACGACGGCCTTACGCCATTGGTCAGCAGGGGCATTATTTAAACGTAGGTCAAGGTGGCGAGTAATAATTTCTTCACAGTAACTTTCTTTTGGTGGCTCCTCAAATTGCGGGTCACAGTTGAGCGAAAGCTGCAAAATTCCTTCATTTCGGCCACGAAACATGGCGAGTGCGCGGTGGGATGGAACTTGGGAAACGGGTTCTTGATGCTTAAAATAGTCGCTAAATTTAACGCCTTCTGTTTGTTTGCCATCAGCAACAACAGAAACTAAGTGGGCATTTTTCCATAAATAGTCACGAACTTTAGCTAAAAGTGATGCATCTTCGGCGAAACGCTCCATTAAAATGTATCTTGCACCATCTAAAGCCGCTTTGATATCTGCTACACCGTTGTCTGCATTAATAAAGGTTTGGGCGAGTGTATCAGGTGATTGACTCGGGTCACTCCAAAGCGTATCGGCTAAAGGCTCTAATCCAGCTTCAATGGCAATCTGGCCACGGGTACGGCGCTTAGGTTTGAAGGGTAAATAAAGGTCTTCAAGCTCAGTTTTATTTAAAGTGGTATTAATCGCATTACTGAGCTCAGGCGTGAGTTTACCTTGTTCTTCAATTGATTTAAGAATGGTTTGCTTACGATCGTTGAGTTCTCTTAGGTATCCTAAACGGCTCTCAAGCTGGCGAAGCTGAGTATCGTCCAACCCGCCGGTAACCTCTTTACGATAACGCGAAATAAACGGGACGGTATTACCTTCATCAAGCAGTGTGATGGCAGAAAATACTTGTTTAGGTTGGGTATGCAGCTCAGCTGCAATGATTTGGCTTAGAGTTTCATTCATGTCGTGTTTAAATACCTACTTCAAAGAACGGAAAAAAAATCAATGGCACTGTTATACTTGGTGGTAGAGAGAATTTCCAGAATGAATTTAATTCTATTGGTATGAAAGTCGCAGATTATTTTGTATAAAATATTATAATTAACGGATCAACTTATACATATTTGAAGGTTATGGCGAAAAGTCTATTAATTACACGTGATGGCTGGGATGCCCTTGATAAAGAATTAAAATATCTTTGGAAAGAAGAGCGCCCCATTGTGACTCAGTCTGTCACTGAAGCGGCTGCTCAAGGCGATCGTTCAGAAAATGCGGAATACATTTATGGTAAAAAAAGGCTGCGAGAAATTGATAGACGTGTGCGTTTTTTATCCAAAAGGCTGGACCAACTCAGGATTATTGAACCCGACCCTCGCCAAGAGGGGCGTGTGTTTTTTGGTGCATGGGTTAAACTAGAAGATGAAAATGAAAATATCAGAATATTCCGGTTAGTGGGTGCGGATGAGTTTGATCCAGCCAAACAATGGATTTCGATAGATTCTCCTGTAGCACGAGCCCTGATAGGCAAACAAGTGAATGATGAAATCACTGTTAGCACACCAGGTGGACAAGTTACCTATTTTGTTCTAGAAATAAGCTATAAGCCACTAACCGCATGAAGTGTAAAATGATTCATTAAATCTTAGGTTAATGGTAAATTAGTGAGCATAAATATTATATATGTTCACATTCAATAGAAAAATAATTCTAAAGATGCACATCTTGAGGGCTACACAATGCAGGAAAGTTATAAGGTTCTTGTCGTCGATGATGACATGCGTTTACGTGCACTGCTGGAGCGTTACCTTTCTGAGCAAGGGTTTCAGGTAAGAAGTGCTGCGAATGCAGAACAAATGGATAGGATTTTGACTCGAGAATCCATTCATTTGATCGTATTAGACTTGATGTTACCAGGCGAAGATGGATTATCTATTTGCCGTCGCTTACGCAGCCAAAACAACCCAATTCCTATCATTATGGTAACGGCTAAGGGTGAAGAAGTTGACCGTATCGTTGGTTTAGAAATCGGTGCGGATGACTATATACCTAAGCCTTTCAACCCTCGTGAATTATTGGCTCGAATTCGAGCAGTACTACGCCGTCAAGCAAATGAATTACCGGGTGCGCCATCTCAGGATGATGCTGTCATTACGTTCGGTAAATTTAAACTGAATCTTGGTACTCGTGAAATGTTCCAAGGTGAAGAAAACATGCCGTTGACGAGCGGTGAATTTGCGGTCTTAAAAGTCTTGGTTTCTTACCCAAGAGAGCCATTATCTCGTGATAAACTGATGAGCTTAGCGCGAGGCCGTGAATATAGTGCTATGGAACGTTCTATCGACGTTCAAATCTCTCGTTTACGCCGTATGGTTGAGGAAGATCCTGCGCATCCTCGCTATATTCAAACCGTTTGGGGTTTGGGCTACGTGTTTGTTCCGGATGGTAGTAAAGCATGAAGCGATTGAGGTTCTCACGACGTAGCACATTTTCTCGCTCGTTGTTTTTATTTGTTGCTTTATTGTTTGCTAGTCTTGTGACCAGCTATATGGTCGTGTTGAATTTTGTTGTCATGCCTAGCTTACAACAATTCAATAAAGTGCTGGCTTACGAAGTAAGAACATTAATGACAGAGAAAATGGTTCTACAAGATGGAACCTCAGTTCGAGTATCTCCAGCTTTACGCAAGAAAATCTATAATGAATTAGGTATTACTTTTTATGCACATTCAGCCGCGATGGAAGAAGGATTGAATTGGGCAAAAGAATATGATTTTCTGAGTAAAAATATGTCGGAATATCTCGGCGGCAAAGCAAGTGTCCATCTTGAGCTTGGTCGTGAGTACCCGATTTTATGGCTGACGTCTTATCTTGCACCCGATATTTGGGTGCGAGTGCCTTTGACTGAGATCGGTCAAAATCAATTCTCCCTCGTTTTTCGCTATACGCTGACTATTTTCCTTACCATTTTTGCGGGTGTTTGGTTGTATATCCGTTATCAAAATAAACCACTGCTTGAATTGGAATACCATGCGGGCGAGGTGGGTAAAGGGGCAAGTTTACCCCCAATGCAGGAAAAAGGTGCCGCAGAGGTTAGGGCTGCAATTCGTTCATTTAATCATATGGCTACCGGTATTAAAACACTGGAAAATGACCGAACTGTATTAATGGCAGGGGTTAGCCATGATTTAAGAACGCCATTGACACGTATTCGTCTCGCCACAGAAATGATGAGTCCAGAAGATAATTATTTGGCAGAATCGATAAATAAAGATATTGAAGAGTGTGACGCGATTATTGGTCAGTTCATGTCTTACCTGAAAACAGGGCAAGAGATGGAAATGGAGTTCTGCGACCTGAACGCTATTTTAATGGAAGCAGTCACGTCTGAAATGAGCGTTGTTGGTGAAATTGAAACTTCACTTGAATCTGGCTCGATGATGGTTAATGGTAATCCATTAGCGATTAAGCGTGCGATTACCAATATGATAGTCAATGCTTATCGTTATGGTAACGGTTGGATTAAGGTCAGTAGCGGCAAAAATGAAGACTCTGTTTGGTTCCAAGTCGAAGATGATGGCATAGGGATCAAAGAAGAAGATATCCAACGCTTATTTCAGCCTTTTGTACAAGGTGAAAAAGCTCGTAGTAATACAGGAACAGGCTTGGGACTTGCCATTATTCGCCGTATAGTTGATGCTCACGAAGGAAACATTGAAATTCATAAAAGTGAACGCGGTGGATTTGCTATTCGCGCACTCCTACCATTGAAAGAGAAAGAAGAATAATTTAAAAAAAGCAGTTAGTTAAATCTAGCTGCACCTATCGATTTGCTCAATAGTCGTTATCCTCCAATTGTATTCATTCCTAGTTATTCATTCGGTAAAAATAAATATTTATCCTATAAATAATACAATCGTTATCTGAAAGATCTGATGATTGAGTTACTTAGATAATAGCGGTCAATCAAATCATTAGGATCAATATTATGTCGATTATTAATAATTTAGCTAGAGCCATTAAAAAGTCTCAAAATGTAACAGTATTAAGCACCCTTCCATTAGATAGTGAAAAAAAAGTCGCCTTGGTAAAAATGAACAAGGTGATTAATGTTCAAGATGTTTTTAGTTTAAGAACTGAAAAAAAATCGAAAAAAGTGACTTGGAGTGATCAGCATACTGAGGTAGTGGGCATTTCACCCAAAAAACAGGTTGAATCGAAGTTATCTTCAACGCCACCTCCGCCGCCAATGCCTTTATCTCTATCACTACTTTCACCAATTTTGAGGTTATCCCAAGATACTACCTTAGAGAGACCGGAAGGAAAGCGCACTATGGTAAGTCAATCGTCAAAAGGTAAAATTGCTCCAGGTTTATTTGAAGAAATGGCTAAACTTCAAATGTTTAAAGATGCAGGAAAAAAATGTAATAAGCCTGAGTATGCGGCTAAAGCGTTAACCGAAGATGTCATCGTATCTTTAAAATCAAAAAAATTAGCCCCTGCGCCTGAAAGAAAGAAAGGATCGATTGTTTTTTCTGCGAAAAGTTTAGAAGAGAGTCCTATGTTTAAACAAATTAGGGATAAATATATAAAAGCAGAGTTGGTCGAAGCAAAACGGACTAAAAACTCGCAGGTAAAACCAATTTTTTCTTCAAAAGAACAAATGGTCATTAATGCAAAAATAGAAACTGAAAAACAAGTAAAGAAAAAAGTCGAAACTGTAACAAAGGATATGATAAGCGAGCTTTCAAGCAAGATAACTGCTCCTAGCCTGCATAAAACAGGTATTAAATTATGGTAACGTAATGCTTATTCTATTTATCACTAAAATAAACTCGCTAATGTGAGTTTATTTTTTATAAAAAAAACATTTTTAAATTTTTTATGACAATGTGTCATTTTTTTTATAGCGTATATCCATTCCTTTATTTTCATATAACTATTTGGTTTTATTGTTATCTTTATTATGTATCGCTGTTTTTTTTCGCTATAAATACATTGAAAAAATCAACTGTCATAAAACTGTCATAAATATGACATGTTGCTGCAACCAAATTATCTTATTTTCCCTATCGTGACATTCACCCACAATTTAATACTTGATTGTTTCTTACATCCCCGGAGGGATTATGAAAATGATGCGTACCACCCTAACAAGCGTAATGGCAGCAACTTTATCTTTGACTGCAATGTCTTCTTTTGCTGCTACTAACCTGACGGGAGCTGGTGCTACATTCCCTGCTCCGGTTTATGCGAAGTGGGCTGACTCTTATCAGAAAGAAACAGGTAATAAAGTGAACTATCAGGGGATCGGTTCTTCTGGTGGCGTTAAACAAATTAATGCAAAAACCGTTGATTTTGGTGCATCAGATGCGCCATTGACGGATGAAAAATTAAAAGAAGATGGTTTATTCCAATTCCCTACCGTGATTGGTGGCGTGGTTCTTGCTGTAAACGTAAAAGGCATTGAATCAGGTCAATTGACCCTCGATGGTAAAACACTTGGTGATATTTATCTCGGCAAAATCACCAAATGGAATGACCCAGCAATCGTTAAATTAAACCCAAGCGTTAGCCTGCCGGATCAAACAATTGCGGTTGTTAGACGTTCAGATGGTTCAGGTACAACTTTCGTATTCACTAGCTACTTAGCGAAGGTAAGTGCAAGCTGGAAAGAAGAGATTGGCGCTGGTTCGACTGTTAACTGGTCAAAAACAAGTGTTGGCGGTAAAGGTAACGATGGCGTAGCCGCCTTTGTTCAACGTTTACCAGGCTCAATCGGTTATGTTGAATATGCTTACGCAAAACAAAATAATCTTGCGTATACTAAGCTTATCTCAGCAGATGGCGAAGCTGTATCACCAACAGGTGCAAGTTTTAGCGCAGCAGCGAAAAAAGTTGACTGGTCTAAATCATTTGCTCAAGACCTCACTAACCGTGACGGTGCGAATGCATGGCCAATTACGTCAACGACATTTATTTTAGTTCACAAAGAACAAGCTAATGCAGAGAAAGGTAAAGCGGTCCTCGATTTCTTCAACTGGGCCTATGATAAAGGCGGCAAACAAGCAGAAGCACTCGACTATGCAGTTTTACCACCTGAAGTCGTAACAGCCGTTCGTGCAGCATGGAAAACAGAAGTTAAAGATAGCCAAGGTAAATCACTGTTCTAAAGTGAGCCTCGGGTTGGCAGTGGCAGGTGGGTGCTGAGGAATAGCATCCACTTTCTATATCCATCATATTTCGAGTTGTTTGGATGTTAGCTTCACTTGCTACCGACATACAGCTCGAATTATTTTGCATATAAACGTCATGAAAATTGTAAATCCTACTGATGATATCGTAGGTGTGAAATGAGAACAAAGCGCATGGCCGAAAAAACAACGGCATTTAAAGCCCCTAGCAAATCAGGTGATGTAATTTTTAGTGCGCTAGTAAAGATGGCTGCACTAATCACTCTGTTAATGCTTGGCGGTATTATTATTTCCCTTATTTTTGCATCTTGGCCGAGTATGCAGAAATTTGGGTTTTCGTTTTTATGGACAAAAGAGTGGGATGCGCCAGCGGAGCAGTTCGGTGCACTTGTGCCTATCTACGGCACCATAGTGACATCACTCATTGCGCTTATCATTGCGGTACCGGTTAGTTTTGGTATTGCCCTGTTTCTAACTGAACTTGCCCCTAACTGGTTAAAGCGCCCATTAGGTATCGCTATTGAGCTTCTGGCTGCAATTCCAAGTATCGTTTACGGTATGTGGGGACTCTTTGTGTTTGCCCCTCTATTTGCTGAATACTTCCAAGAACCTGTCGGCAATGTGATGTCGACTATTCCGATTGTAGGCGAATTATTCACAGGCCCTGCTTTTGGTATTGGTATTTTAGCTGCGGGAATTATCCTCGCTATTATGATCATTCCTTATATTGCCTCCGTAATGCGTGACGTGTTTGAGCAAACACCGGTCATGATGAAAGAATCTGCATACGGTATCGGCTGTACCACATGGGAAGTTATTTGGAACATCGTGTTGCCGTACACCCGAAATGGAGTGATAGGCGGTGTGATGTTAGGCCTTGGGCGTGCACTGGGTGAAACCATGGCGGTTACTTTTGTAATTGGTAATACCTACCAGTTGGATAGCCTTTCATTATTTATGCCGGGCAACAGTATTACCTCTGCGTTGGCGAATGAATTTGCTGAAGCTGAAAGTGGCGTGCATACCGCGGCATTGATGGAGCTTGGATTAATCCTGTTTGTCATTACATTCATTGTGTTAGCAATATCCAAATTGATGGTGATGCGTCTTGCTAAGAGCGAGGGCCGTTAGTATGTCAATCTCTCAGCCAATGGTTGTAAATCAAAAAGAACGTACTCGTCGCCAAGCATGGCGTCGTCAAATTAACCGCATGGCGTTATTTATCTCCATGCTAGCAATGGCTTTCGGTCTGTTTTGGTTAGTGTGGATTTTATTTTCGACAGTAACTAAAGGGATTGATGGAATGTCCATTAATCTATTTACCGAAATGACGCCTCCCCCAAACACACCGGGTGGTGGACTTGCAAATGCTATTGTCGGTAGTGGATTATTAATTTTATGGGCAACAGTCATTGGCACACCGCTCGGTATTCTTGCGGGTATTTATTTAGCTGAATATGGTCGTAAATCATGGCTTGCCTCAGTAACTCGTTTTATTAATGACATTTTGTTATCAGCCCCTTCTATTGTGGTTGGACTGTTCGTTTACACCATTGTGGTGGCTCAAATGCAGCACTTCTCTGGTTGGGCGGGTGTTATTGCATTGGCGTTATTGCAAATTCCGATCGTTATCCGTACTACTGAAAACATGTTGAAGTTAGTACCGGATAGTCTGCGTGAAGCTGCATATGCGCTAGGTACGCCAAAATGGAAAATGATTTTATCGATTACGTTAAAAGCATCTGTATCCGGGATTATTACGGGGATTTTGCTAGCAATCGCACGTATTGCGGGAGAAACCGCACCGCTACTGTTTACTTCACTGTCTAATCAGTTCTGGAGTACAGATATGAGCGAACCGATTGCTAACTTACCTGTGACTATTTTTAAATTCGCGATGAGTCCATTCTCAGAATGGCAGCATTTAGCATGGGCAGGGGTGCTTCTTATCACCTTATGCGTTTTGTTAATTAATATCATTGCACGCGTTGTGTTTGCACAGAAAAAACACTAGCCCCGGATTGAACAGAGATTTATAGAGAGAAGTAGCCATGATCAAAGCAAACGAAATTGAAAATTGTAAGATTCAAGTACGTGACCTTAACTTTTACTATGGAAAGTTTCAGGCACTGAAAAATATCTCATTAGATATTGAAAAGAATAAAGTCACCGCCTTCATTGGCCCGTCAGGTTGCGGTAAATCCACACTGCTGCGTACGTTCAATAAAATGTACGAGTTATACGGTGAGCAGCGTGCAGAAGGGCAAATTTTACTGGATGGTCAAAATATTCTGACTGATAAACAAGACATTGCATTATTGCGTGCGCAGGTTGGTATGGTATTCCAAAAGCCAACGCCATTTCCAATGTCTATTTACGATAACATTGCTTTTGGTGTTCGCTTATTTGAGAAATTGTCTCGTGTTGATATGGACGAGCGTGTGCAATGGGCGCTAACGAAAGCTGCGTTGTGGAACGAAACCAAAGATAAGTTACACCAAAGTGGTTATAGCTTATCAGGTGGTCAGCAACAACGTTTATGTATTGCGCGTGGTATTGCCATTCGCCCTGAGGTTTTATTGCTTGATGAGCCTTGCTCAGCGCTTGACCCAATTTCAACGGGTCGAATCGAAGAATTAATTAGCGAATTAAAATCAGAATACACTGTTGTCATCGTGACCCACAATATGCAACAAGCAGCACGTTGTTCTGATTACACTGCATTTATGTATCTTGGTGAATTGATTGAGTTTAATCACACTGACAAAATGTTTACTACCCCAGAAATGAAACAAACTGAAGATTATATTACTGGCCGCTACGGTTGATATGGAGCCGACGATGGATACGCTGAATCACAATAAACATATATCTGGGCAGTTCAATGCTGAACTGGAACATATCCATACTGAGTTGATGACGATGGGAGGGTTGGTCGAAGAACAACTCACCAAAGCTATCACGGCAATGCATAATCAGGATGAAGCCTTAGCGCGTGAAGTTATCGAAAACGATCACAAAGTCAATATGATGGAAGTGTCTATCGATGAAGAATGCATCAAAATCATTGCTAAGCGCCAGCCCACAGCGAGCGACTTGCGTTTGATTATGGCGATTTCAAAAACTATTGCCGAGCTAGAAAGAATTGGTGATGTTGCTGATAAAATTTGCCAGACAGCATTGGAAAAATTCTCACATCAACATCAACCCTTGTTGATTAGTTTAGAGTCATTAGGGCGTCACACGATACAAATGCTTCATGATGTACTAGATGCATTTGCACGTATGGATGTGGAAGAGGCTGTACGCATTTATCGTGAAGATGAAAAAGTTGACCAAGAATACGAAGGTATTGTTCGCCAGCTCATGACTTACATGATGGAAGACCCACGCACCATCCCAAGTGTTTTGACTGCGCTATTTTGTGCGCGCTCTATTGAGCGTATTGGTGACCGTTGCCAAAATATTTGTGAGTTTATTTTTTATTATGTCAAAGGGCAGGATTTCCGCCATGTGGGTGGGGATAATTTAGAGAAGATGCTAACGAGTAAATAACTCATCATACTTTGAGCCGCAGCGGTGTTGGCTTCATTCACTAACCCTAGTCACATACTTGTGTATGCTTCTAGGGCTTAGTTTCATTTGCCGCCTTGCCACATCGCGAATTATTTAAAGTATTGAATACTTGTTATATTTCGTACTATAGCGGTGTTGGCTTCATTCACTAACCCTAGTCACATACTTATGTATGTTTCTAGGGCTTAGTTTCATACTGCTAAATTATTTAAAGCATGAGTAATGCAATTTTTTTGAAAAACGTTGAAGCTCCCCATGCTTTGAGCTGTAACTGCGTTTTTTAGAGTATTAGTCACTTATTCAATGATTCGTTTTCTTCTCGCTCAATAAGCGATCTATATGGTGTAAGCCATATTTAGGGCACCCAGTGGGTTTTGCCCTTTTTTTATTATCTTTGTTATTCCATTTAGTTATAAATATATTATCTAATATTATTTCCAGTGCTAAGCATTAATTGATAGCTTGTGATGGTCGATTTACAAAAACTTACCGTCTGAGGTGTTCAATGAAAGCTCGTATTCTTACTACCGTATTACTTACAGGTCTGGCGCTGACAGCGAATATCGCGAGTGCGGACAAATTAGATGATATTAAAAAGGCGGGAGTTGTTCGTATTTCTGTTTTTGATAGTAATCCTCCGTTTGGGTTTATTGACCCACAAACGAAAAAATTAGCAGGTTATGATATTGATATTGCCCAGGCAGTCGCTGATGATTTAGGTGTTAAATTAGAATTGCGTCCAACGAACCCTGCAAACCGTATTCCTCTGCTAAGCTCAGGCAAAGTTGACTTGATTGGTGCTAACTTCACCATCACTGATGAGCGTGCAAAACAGGTTGATTTTACTATCCCTGATTTTGCGACAGGCCAAAAATTTATCGCACGTAAAGGTGTTTTGAAAACGCCAGATGATATCAAACCACTGCGTATTGGCGCTGACAAAGGCACCGTACAGGAAGTGACTTTGCGTGAGCGTTTCCCTGATACTAAAGTCATTTCCTATGATGACACCCCGCAAGCCTTCGCAGCACTACGTAATGGTAACGTACAAGCTATCACTCAGGATGATGCGAAATTAGTTGGTTTGCTTGGTAATTTACCCGAAAAGGTAAAAGTAGATTTCGAAATCTCACCATTTAGTCTGACAAAAGAGTATCAAGCGCTGGCAACAAACAAAGGTGAAGATCGTTTGGTGGAAAGCGTAAATCAAACTCTGTTGAAATTGGAAAAAGAGGGTAAAGCGCAAGTAATTTATGACCGTTGGTTTGGTCCAGAAACGAAAGCCGCACAGCCTCGTGGTGATTTTAAATTTGCACCATTGAGCCAACAACAGCCTCAGTCATAATCAATCAACAGAATGTTTCATTCACTTAATGCAAGTTGATGTGACACATTGAGACGAAAGGTTAGATAAATAGATACCCCGCAAATGTCGCGGGGTTCTTGATTATACAGGCCATACTGTAAGTTGCATGGGTGTTAGCATCTTAAAGTATTAAGTGTATTGGTGTGAAAGAAGTAGGTATTTATTATGTTTGAGAAATTTTTTAGCGATGACTTTTGGTCTGCAAACTTACTGGCACCCCAATACCTTGAGTGGTTTGGCTATGGATTTTTACTCACAGTCTGGATCTCAGTTTGTACTATCATTGCTTCTACGCTATTAGGTTTCATCGTTGCATCTGCAAAGGATAGCCAAATAGCCCCGCTACGTTGGTTAGTGACGCTCTATATTTCCATTTTTCGTAACACACCTTTGCTCGTGCAGTTGTTTTTTTGGTATTTTGCTTCAGGTGAGATTTTGCCATCGTCGGCGATGGAGTGGCTGAATACGCCTCATACGGTGACATTACTGGGGATGACTCTTGGTTGGCCATCGTTTGAATTTTTAGCTGGATTTGTGGGTTTAACCCTATATACCGTACCTTTCATTGCAGAAGAAGTGCGCGCGGGTATTCGTGGTGTACGCCAAGGGCAAAAATATGCGGCTTTTGCTTTAGGGCTAACATCTTGGCAAGCGATGAAATTAGTCGTTCTACCACAAGCCGTAAAAATTGCCATGCCACCGCTGCTTGGCCAATATATGAATGTGGTGAAAAATTCATCACTGACAATGGCGATTGGCGTCGCTGAGCTTTCATACGTTTCTCGCCAAGTCGATAGTCAAACACTGAAAACCTTCACCGCCTTTGGCGTTGCGACGGTGCTATATATTGCCATTATCGCATTGATGGAAGCTTGGGGTCAGTGGCGTCAACAGCGTAATTTAGCGCAAGGGGTATAAAATGGACTTTTCAGTTATCGAGCAAAATTGGCAATACCTACTTTTTGGTGCTTACCCTGATGGCCCACTAGAAGGGGCAGCTTTGACGCTGGTTATTAGCATACTTGCTGGTGGCGCATCTATCATTTTAGGTACTTTAGCCGGTATCGCATTGGCAATGTTACGCGGCTTTTGGATGAATGTTTTCGCGGCTATTCTTGGCTTTTTCCGCGCTATTCCCGTTATTATGCTGATCTTCTGGACCTATTTCTTGTTACCCATTTTACTGGGAACGGAGATCCCCGGTATCACAACTGTCGTTTGTGCGCTGGCATTGATCACCTCTGCTTATTTAGCCCATGCAGTGAAAGCAGGAATATTGGCGATAGGTAAAGGGCAATGGCAAGCGGGTATGTCATTAGGGCTTAATCGCTGGCAATCGCTGTTCTATATTGTTTTACCACAGGCCTTACGCATGATGGTGCCGTCGTTTATCAACCAATGGATAGCATTAATTAAAGATACTTCTTTAGCTTATATTGTCGGGGTAGCGGAACTATCATTTTTGGCAACACAAGTTAATAACCGTGAAATGGTTTATCCTCTTGAAGTATTCCTATTTGTTGCCTTTATCTATTTTGTCATGTGTTTGAGCATTGAAATTGCAGCGAATGTGATTGCAAAGAAATTGAGTAACCAAAATGTACCACATAAGTTAGCAGCGAAACGTAAACTCCTGTTTTGGCGTAGACAAAAACTGCTCGCGTTATCCTGATTATCTTAAAATAGCGGCGTGATCGTCGCTATCTCATTCAAAAATTTATCTTTAGTTGATTATTCAAATTCATCACGTTGTATCAGTAAGTTAGGGTTTTTTTGGTCTTAAAGTTCACGCAATCGTTTTTTTTTCTCAATTTTAACGGTAGTATGAGTCGAAAAAAACTTTTTTTAGGCGCATCTAATGAGTAATCAATCTTCTGGCTCGACATCACAACAGAGCTTGTTTCAGCGTGTTTTTAAGCTACAAGAACACGGCACGACGGCGAAAACAGAGGTCGTTGCAGGCTGTACGACTTTCCTGACGATGGTATATATCGTATTTGTTAACCCACAAATTTTGTCTATTGCTGGCATGGATATCAAAGCGGTCTTTGTTACCACTTGCTTAATTGCGGCGATAGGTAGCATCTTTATGGGGATATTGGCTAATTTGCCTATTGCAGTCGCACCTGCGATGGGATTGAATGCCTTCTTCGCTTTTGTGGTTGTTGGCGCTATGGGCTACTCATGGGAAGTGGCGATGGGGGCTGTATTTTGGGGTGCCGTCGGTTTATTTATCCTCACTTTATTTCGTATTCGTTATTGGATTATTGCTAATATTCCTCTGAGTTTGCGTGTCGGTATTACCAGTGGTATTGGTTTGTTTATTGCCATGATGGGGTTGAAAAACTCCGGTATTATCGTGGCTAACCCAGATACTTTAGTATCTATCGGTAATTTAACGCATCACAATGTTTGGTTGGGCGCACTCGGCTTTTTTATTATTGCCATCTTAGCCGCTCGTAATATCCATGCTGCGGTATTGGTTTCTATTGCGGTGACAACGCTGATTGGTTTAGCGCTTGGCGATGTGAAATTTAGTGGTATTTTTTCTATGCCGCCAAGTATCACTAGTGTTGTTGGGCAAGTTGATTTTAGTGGCTCATTTGATCTCGCACTCTCCGGTGTTATTTTTTCCTTCATGTTAGTTAACCTGTTTGATTCCTCTGGCACAATGATTGGTGTAACGGATAAAGCGGGGATTACTAATGAACGCGGTACTTTCCCTCGCATGAAGCAGGCATTATATGTTGATAGTTTAAGCTCCGTTGCGGGTTCAGCAATGGGAACGTCATCCGTTACCGCTTATATTGAAAGCTCATCAGGTGTTTCTGTTGGCGGTCGTACCGGACTGACTGCGGTCGTTGTCGGCATTTTGTTCTTATTGACCATGTTTATATCACCACTAGCCGGTATGGTTCCTGCTTATGCAACCGCAGGTGCGTTGATTTATGTTGGTGTGCTGATGACATCAAGCCTAACTCGCGTGAAGTGGGATGATTTGACTGAATCTGTTCCTGCATTTATTACCGCAGTGATGATGCCATTTAGCTTCTCAATTACCGAAGGTATCGCTTTAGGCTTTATTGCTTACTGTGCCATGAAAATTGGTACTGGCCGTTGGCGTGATCTTGGTTTGTGTGTTGTTTTAGTGGCTATTTTATTTTTATTGAAAATGATACTGGTCGACGCTTAATTACCTCCTTTATTTAACGGCCTCAAATTCTGGGGCCGTTTTTCCCATTAGGGCAAAATCGCGCTATAATCAATCATGTACTGTTATGAGTTATCAAGCGGATAAAAAAAATCTACTTTAATTGCAAAGCAGTGCTTTCGCCGCTTGAGGGATTCTGCTAGATTCCGCAGCAGAAACTGACTTTATCAAGGTATCAGACCATGAACTCACCAAAAACACCAACAAGTAAAACTAAGAAAAAATACCGCAAAACGACCGCTGAAATGAATGCTGAAGGTCGTGAACGTAAGCACGATAAAAAGCATCGTGGTAACAAATCTGGTAGCCGTAACCAAGATAAACCTGCAAATGGTCAAAATAACGGTCAAAATAATGTGGTAGACCCACGTTTAGGCAGTAAAAAACCAGTAGCTTTGATTCTCGATGGAAATCAACCCAAGGCAGCTCCGGTTGTGGCAAAACAGCCAATCGTTAAAGAAAAACTCGCGCCTGAAAAAGAGTTAGAGATGTTAGAAAGCGATGATCGCTTAGACGGCCTTTTAGCTCGTTTAGAAGATGGTGAAACGATAACTGAAAAAGAGCAAAAATATATTGATACTTGCTTAGATCGTATCGATGAGCTGATGAAGCAGTTAGGTATTGAGTTTAGCGATGAAGAAGAAAACGAAGAGGAAGAAGATAAATTAGATGACATTATGCGCATCTTAAAAAGTAAATAATCCTCACTTAATGTTTCCTCTCGTTTTACACGAGGGGAAATAATGCCTATTTTTCCCCTAAACTACTTTTCTTTGATGTTACATCAAGTCTCTTTTTCATAACAATACTATACTCGTCATACTTAAAGTTGCGGTGTTGTCGCCTAGCTGCCTTTTGAATTATTTAGAGTATATAATCTACTCACGTATAAATATCGCCTAATAAAAAATCTAAATAAGGCGCAATCCAAAGTTTGGTTTTGAGCTATTGGTCAATTGAGGAATGTTAATGTCAGAGCAAAATATCGTTTGGGATCTTTCTCTCATCCAAAAATATAATTATTCAGGGCCACGCTATACATCGTATCCAACGGCTTTAGAATTTAATCAAGAATATGATGAGAAAGCGTTTATTAGTGCGACAGAGCGCTATCCCGAGCGCCCATTATCTCTTTATGTGCATATTCCTTTTTGTCATAAGCTTTGCTATTTCTGCGGTTGTAATAAATTGGTGACTCGGCAAAAACATAAAGCTGATGAATATTTAAAAGTGATAGAAAAGGAAATTATTCAGCGAGCCGCATTATTGAAAAATCGTAC
Organism: Providencia sp.; assembly: GCF_052096715.1. NCBI lineage: Bacteria > Pseudomonadati > Pseudomonadota > Gammaproteobacteria > Enterobacterales > Morganellaceae > Providencia > Providencia sp. The sequence goes on along the minus strand of NZ_JBQDNB010000005.1, from coordinate 85,010 downwards.
CGTCAGCCAAATGCATTGGGGCGGAGGTACACCAACCTATCTAGATAAAACGCAAGTCAGTCATTTAGTCGCTTTGTTAAAAACACATTTCCATTTTGCTGATGATGTGGAAATGTCGATTGAAATCGACCCTCGTGAAATTGAATTAGACATGATTGACCATTTACGTCATGAAGGGTTTAATCGTTTAAGCATGGGTGTGCAGGACTTTAATAAAGAAGTACAACGTCTCGTCAACCGCGAACAAGATGAAGACTTTATTTTTGCTTTAATCAAGCGAGCAAAAGAAACCGGTTTTACCTCTACAAGTATTGATTTGATTTATGGTTTACCGAAACAAACACCAGAAAGTTTTGCTTTTACACTGCAGAAAGTCGCGGAATTATCGCCAGATCGCTTAAGTGTATTTAATTATGCACATTTACCAAATCTATTTGCTGCACAGCGCAAAATTAAAGATGAAGATTTACCTTCCGCAGAGCAAAAACTCGATATTTTGCAAGAAACTATCGTGACACTAACCTCCGATGGTTATCAGTTTATTGGAATGGATCACTTTGCACGCCCACAAGATGAGCTAGCGATTGCACAGCGTGAAGGAATATTACATCGTAATTTCCAAGGCTATACTACCCAAGGGGATTGTGATTTATTAGGTTTAGGTGTCTCAGCCATCAGTATGTTGGGTGATAACTACGCGCAAAACCAAAAAGATTTAAAAACGTATTATGCACAGGTAGAACAACAAGGTCAGGCACTCTGGCGTGGATTAGCATTGACACATGATGATTGCATCCGTCGTGATGTGATTAAGTTGTTGATTTGTAATTTCCAACTTAATTTTTCACAGGTCGAAGAGATGTATCCTATCGATTTTAAAGTTTATTTTGCAGAGGATTTAGAACTGTTAAAACCGATGGCAGATGATGGATTAATTGAATTGAGCGAAGCAGGTATTAAAGTAACCCCACAAGGGCGTTTATTGATCCGCAATATTTGTATGTGTTTTGATGTTTATCTGAGGAGTCAGATGAGGCAGCGGCAGTTTTCACGCGTTATTTAAGGCTCGTCATATTTTGAACTGTAGCGGTGTTGGCTATGCTGACTAAAGATTAGTTTCATTTGCCGCCTTGCTACAGTCCAAACTATTTAGAGCATGATAATCAAAGAATCAAAGAATCAAAGAATCAAAGAATCAAAGAATCAAAGAATCAAAGAATCAAA
>NZ_JBQDNB010000005.1:0-83686 GCF_052096715.1 Providencia sp. | reverse complement strand
GATTCAAAACTAATGGTCTATTTTTTCCAATATCTGATAGGTGGCAGATATGCGCTCAGGTATTGGATACCATTTATTGGAAAGTATCACTACAGCGATTTGGCTTTCGGGGATAAACATCGCATAGGTGGCAAATCCGTTGGTTGAACCAGTTTTATTATAGTAAGCACGGGTTTCAGGTGCTAGAGCGGGTTGAATTAATTCTACTTTGTGTGGCTCAAGCGCCATTTCATTTCTATTACCTTGCTGCAATTGCGCAAGGGATACCGGCCACGGATAACTTTCCCACATCATATCTTGGACGAAAGAATCCGTTGAATAAACACCTGTATGCGTATCTTCAGCCGCTTCTAGCCAAGGCTTAGCCACTTTCGTCACCTGCATATTAATATCTAGAAAACGAATTAAATCTTTGGCTGTCGATTTCAATCCATAAGATTCTGCATCTAATATTTCTGGCGTTACTCTAACGGGTTGGTCTTTCTTATTATAACCTTGCGAATAATTCTTTTGTTGGTCTTTAGGTACATGAATATAAGTATGTTTTAGACCAAGTGCAGGTAACATTAGATTTTCCATGGCGTCGGAAAATGTCATATCTAATTGTTTTGCAGTCACAATGCCTAATAAGCCAACACCCAAGTTTGAATATGAGCGGTATTGACCGATATTTTTCTCAGGTTTCCATTGTTGATAATAACGGATTAGCTCAGCGCTGTTTGTGACTGTATTAGGTACAAATATTGATAGCCCTGAGGTATGAGTTGCAAGATTCATAACGGTGACATTATCAAAAGCCGAGTTTTTCAGTTCAGGTATGTAATGGCTAACTTTTTGTGAAAAATCGAGCTTTCCTTGTCCCTGTGCATAAGTGGCAAGTGTGGCGGTGAAGGTTTTTGATAATGAGCCTATTTCATATAACGTGTTATCACTAACTGGAACTTTAGTTTGTTTTGATTGCACACCATAGTGGTAAATAGTGTGTTTACCCGCAATGGAAACCGCGACTGACATGCCAGGGATCTGCTGTTGTTCCATTAATGGTTTAATTATCTCATCCATTTCTTGTTGCGTTAGAGCCAAAGCGGAAATTGAGGTAAAAGCCAAACTTAGGGCGAGAAATACTCGTCCTTGACGAAAAATAGTTTTCATAAGGTTATTTATCCAAAGAGAAAGTTTAGGTTATTGCTAATTAAATACAGGAAATCACTATTTAGCTGTTTCGAAGTACTTTAAAATACATTGTTAACACCTACCAATGCGTTATTGGCGGCTAGTATGCGTGTTTTAGGTTTTTATGTGTAACGATATAAAATTCGATGAGGTAAAAGAAAATCTTATGTCAGGTAACTATCGTCACCGGCTTCCACTTAATGGCTTGCGGGCGTTTGAAGCGTCGGCTCGTCATCTTAATTTTACACGTGCGGGTCTTGAATTGAATGTAACGCAGGCCGCCGTTAGCCAGCAGGTTCGCTTACTAGAGGAACAATTAGGTTTAGAATTATTTATTCGTTTACCGAGAGGGTTAGCGCTGACAGATGAGGGACTCGCATTATTGCCAGTACTAAGCCGTTCTTTTGATCAAATTGAATCATTATTACAGCAATTTGAAGATGGACACTATCACGAGGTATTAAGTATTTCAGTGGTCGGTACTTTTGCGGTTGGCTGGTTATTACCGCGTTTAGAGCGGTTTTCTCATTTATATCCTTACATTGATTTGCGTATTATGACCCACAATAACGTGGTCAATTTAGCTGCGGAAGGAACTGATTTTGCTATTCGTTTTGGTGAAGGGCTCTGGCCATTGGTAGAAAATATCTCGTTATTTTCTACGGCGCATACGGTGGTATGTTCAGAAAAAGTGGGTCATAAGCTCAAACACCCAATTGATTTAAAAGAACATCAACTTATGCGTTCCTATCGTAAAGATGAATGGGAGAAATGGTTTTTAGCCGCAGAGATTGAGCCATGGCGTGTTAAAGGCCCTATATTTGACTCATCGCGTTTAATCGTTGAGGCGGCGTTAATGACTAACGGTATCGCACTAGTGCCGAGTTGTATGTTTGAACATGAATTAAGTGCTGGATTATTAGTTCAACCATTTAATATTAGCGTCACTCTGGGCGGTTATTGGTTAAGTCGTTTGAAATCCAAACCGATGACACCTGCAATGGTAATATTTCAGAATTGGTTATTGGATGAATCAAAGTAGAGGAAATAAGCCGGTGTCATGATGAAACTGACACCGGTTATAATAAATAGACATTTTTAGATGTCCAAGTAGGTTGATAAACAGTTAAAAGACAAGTGCTTCAGCCGCATAATAATCTTTTTTACAATGCGCTTCGTTTGTTATTTTATTTTCGGTACTGAGGTCGGTAAAAAAATAAACAGGATCGATATTAAATATTTGAGATAAGTGATATATCGTATCGACATGTATATTAACGTCACCATTTTCATAACGAGATTGGTGTTGTTGGCTAATGCCTAATAAAAGACTTAATGTTTTAGCACTCATTCCATGACTTTCTCGCAATGCTCTTATTTTTAAGCCTACAAGTTTTGATATTTTCTTATGCATAATCTAAGCCTCTATTAGTTATTTTTAATTCACTATTTATTTAATTAAATGACCTATTAAATTATGGCTTATCATTTATAGTTAATAAGTCAATATAGTTTAGTTTAAGGTATTTAACGTATTGTGCTAATCTTTCTAAGTTAATTCGATTAATACCTCTTTCATATCGTGATTGTTGTTGTGCACTGATTCCTATTTCTTTAGAGATTAGCCTTAATGGGACACCTTTCATTTTTCGATAATAAAGTATATTATTGCCAACTATTTTAGATAGAGGATAATTTTCTCGCATGGTAAATTCCTTTTATATTTATAACATTGAAATAAAAACTTCAAGATATGATTGTTTTTATGAGGTTTTTTAATTGAAAAATAATGTATGCAATATAATTCATAGGTAAATACTATACGTTATCACTCTATCAGATTGTCATTTATACGTGAATAGGTCTTGGCCATTAAATTAATAAATAATTTCAATGTTCCTATTTGCTTTTATTGATGCTCGAATAACGTCAGAAAAAAAACATAAATATTAAATAAAACTGCTGGTTATTTCATACGTTATCAATAAATAAGAATCATTTCTGTATGTTTTTTACTTCCGATAAAAAATAGGCGTTAATTTCATCGCTTTCTTTATCGTCGAGTATGAAAAAGCTAGATAATTTAATATTAAATACTTTGGCATACTTATTTAGCTTATCTAAATTAATTCGATTAATTCCTCTTTCATATCTCGATTGTTGTTGTTCACTAACGCCTATTACTTTAGATAAATCGGTTAATGACATTCCTTTCATTTTTCGATGATATGTAATCTTGTGACCAATAACTCTTGAGATGGGATAGAAATCAGGCATTAAATAATCTCCTATCTACTTACAGATTAAAATACGTTAAGTAAAAACACTAATTTGGTTAATGGTACACAAAAGTAAATTCGAGGTGGCTATTAAATGAACCGGGCATCATACCACTACCGTAGCCTGCAACTCTGGCTGAAAATGGAATTTCTACGCTGCGGGTTAAGCTATTAACGGGAGTGATAATTTTATCGCCATTCTTGATTGTCGTTTTATTTGCGCCATTAGCCAGATTTAGCGCAACATTTTGTGCCGTACCTTTATTTAAAAAATACTCTGCGGTGGTTAGGTCCGGTGTTCCAGATATGGTCATGATGGCTTCATTAGTGCCCATAGGGCAGTTTTTTAGTTTTACTGAAAAATCAACCCAAGGTGATTTTTGAGTATCTTTGATATTCCAAATATTAATTTTTTTTAGGTCAATTAAATAGCTAGTTTTCACTAATTCACAAGGCATTGCAGTGATATAACCATGAATATTGATATTTACGGTTTCCCCAATTGCACTCAAAGGGCTAGCAAGAAGTAATAATGAAAGTAATATTTTTTTCATTTTATTATTCGTCCTTATAAATAAGTGATCGTCGCTGTAATATTGGCAGATATCGAGCCAGGAACGACATTACCTAACGAGCTAAATGCACGAGTTCTAAGTGGAATAATGGCATCTGTTTGTCCGTTTAGTGGTACTTGCAGTACTTTTTGATTACCAAGTAAAACGGATCCATCCCCATTTTGTAGTTGTACCGCGACATTTTTTGCTGTACCTAAATTCTTGTACAAGCTGGTTTCATCGGTAGTATCTGCGGAGCCTGAAAATGTTAATTTAATTTGATTCACAAAAGAGGAACAATTATTTAAATTAATATTAAACGGCTTCCATTCTGAACTCGTTTGAGGGGCGTTAAAGAGATCAATAGGTAAACGTTTAAAATCAATATCGATATTATTACCACCAGAAAGGTTGCAGGTGGCTGCTTTGATATTACCTGTGAAGTTTAAAGTGATATTATTAGCTGTAAATGAATAAAAACTCACTAATAATAGACTACTTATCAACGATAAAGTTATTGTTAATTTTTTCATTGCCTATTCCTACTCATAGCGAATATTAACGGTAGCTGTCGCATTTGCTGTTCCAGGTGTTATGGTATTTGTCGTTTTGATATACCTCGCTTTCCAATTAAATAGATAATCACCAGCTGGGACATTATTTTGCAAACTATTTTTAGTATTTAATTTAACGGGTAGATTATTTTTATCTAATAATTGAATTGCAACGCCAGTCGCTTTGTTTGTGCCAGAAAGTGCAATTTTTCCTGTTGCCGCATCAACATATCCACCACTACTCGTAATTGTTGTTTTAATATTTGTTCCTGCTTTGCATGTTAGTGATATCGGAATATCAACCATATCACTGGTATCACCGATGTTATTAAATTGAGTATCATACCAGTCACCCATATTGATATTATAAGTAGATTGATTATTTTTTAATGAGCAACTAAGTACATTTATTCTATAGTTATTTGAAAATGATACTGTTGAAATGAAAAAGTTGGTGCCTGTTGTTTTATTCTGTTGGTAGAATCTAGCCAATTGCCTTATTGAAATAACTCCCCCAGAAGTCACCTGACCAATTTTTTCTATATTAATGACCCAACCGAGGTTCGAAAATGTCCAAGTGGTATCAGTATATGGGCCATTTACCGGAAAAAAATAATTTGGCCCAAATGAATTAATTCTTGCTCTAACACCAATACCATTAACTCCACTTATTGCCATGCCATTACTCACTGATGTTAGATATACTCCTACTTGATTTCCTCCGCAACTCATATCAACGCCATTAGTTGGATTATAATTTCCAGTGTAAATCGGTAGCGATATCGAACTTAGTAATTTAATCGATGTATCATCGTACTGTATATTTATTGTTTCATTTGGAATCGTCTTCTGCATATCACGCCAAGTTGGATTTTGCACACATGCAGAAGAAGAATATCCTGAGTAAAGGCTAAATAAACTTATTACTAGGATAATTTTGTATTTTGTTTTTTTCATAACTATCTATTTCCTATTACTGGCAAACCGCAGTCGTTTTATATAAACCCATATAATTAGATAAACCAGCTAAGTTATAATTTACTTGGCATCGCTGCTTATCATTATATTGAATAATAAAATTTCCATTTTCTGCTAAGCCAGATAAATACAATTCACCGTCATTACCGACCATGCCATTTAACTGACTCTCAACGTTGAATATTGCTTGTGCGCCAAAAGGTACCGGTTTACCGTCAGTGAAAGTAAGCACCATAATGGCACGATAGCCCACATTGGCGGCAAAGTTTGCTTTCACGATAGCGCCACGGCTTGGTGAAACGCTTTGGCTGGTTAAGTCCATTTCAGTGTCATTTGGTAGCGCAGAGGTATCAATATCAATGGTGTTTTTACGGTAGGCACTGACATACGGTACTAGTGCATAGCCTTGATTATTGGTCACCACACCGGCTTGATTCATAATAGGGACATCGCCAGCGTTAGGAATCTCAACAATAGCCGAGGTTTCACCAAGTTGCTGGCCTAATACCAATCCACCTGAGTGAGCGACTAAGCTACCGTTTGCGCCATAATAAAGATTATAGCTATTTGTGCTGTAACCACTGCCTCCAGATATTTCACCATATTGACCTTTATAGGAGGCGTTCATATTACCTGATGTGCCACTGTCTTTATTGGTAAATCCTTGCTGCATGCTCCAGTTTAAGCGATTGTTCAATTGGGATGCGGATACCCCCATGCTGCCTGTGCTTGAATTGTTGCTGCTACTATTGCTATTGAAGTTATAGTAGAAAGTATCGTCGAATACAGTAAATGGTACGTTGACTGAAAATGCGAACTGGTGGTCATCTTCACTTTTATTTTTACTGTCCGATGAGTAAGAATAATTATTCGTGTTTTTGTTATAGGTATAATTCAAACTATAGCTAATACCTTGCCAGCTATTGTTATAACCTAGCGTGGCAGATTGTGTTTTTCTATCACTGTTCCAATAGTCTTCATTGATATAACCAACTGAAATTGAACCGAAACTTTCACCCAAGTTTTGGCTTAAGGTTATTTCTCCACGATTACGACGACGCTCAATTTCAGGGGTGTAGTCAGTATCTCGAAAACCATCAAACACCTCGGATAAACTATAGAAGCCTTTAGTTGAATAACGATAACCCGCTAATGCGATGTTAGTGCCGATATCATTTAAATTTTTGTTATAACGAAAACGGTATGATTGCCCACTTTCTTTCTGGTCTTCACGCAATTTAGAATCTGCATGAGTAATATCAATAGATATTGCACCAAAACGGCCAAGGTTTTGTCCTGTCCCGATAGAGTAGGATTGATAATCTTCACTGACTTGGCTCCCACCATAAGCCGTAATGCCATAAGGTAAACCATAGATAAGTGTGAATTGGGCAAAATGAGTCCTATCCACATGGCTATCATAAGAGCGATATTGCCCACCAGTTGCGCTATAAGACAAATAACCTTCACGTTGTAAAACAGGAAGTGAGGCAAAGGGAACAATCTGTACCTGTTCGCTGCCGTTTGACTCTTTTATTGTGACATGTAAGTCACCACTTCCCCCAGTTGGATACAAGTCATTAATTTCAAACGGACCTGCGGCTACATCGGTTTGGTAGATGGTATAACCATTTTGACGTATGGTAATTTGTGCGTTACTGCGTGCAATTCCGCGTACTACTGGGGCATAACCGCGCAAACTTTCTGGATACATATCATCATCTGTCGCCAGTTGAGCACCTCGAAAAGGCACACTGTCAAATACTTGTGAGGGTGAAACACTATCCCCTAACGTTAACTGACTTTTGATGCTGTTTATTCCACGTGAGGCATAGGTATAAACGGTATCCCATTTATTGGTTTGGTTATCACTATTTGACCATGTAGTGTAGTTACGTAAACGCCATGCGCCGATATTTAAACCCGGTCTTAAATTGACATAGTTTGAGTTTGTATCAGTTCCGCCTTTTTTACGGTCATAGTTTTTTGAACCGCTATAGCTATAATTAAGCAGTAATGCATTAATACCATTATCAATATCGGCTAAGTCAACATAACCCCTTGGGTTTTTTGTTAATGCAATTTGTGGAACACTTAAATAAAGGCGCTGTGAATCAAATTCAAATACACTTTTTACATCTGGAATCGCCGATAAATTGGCACAGCCATTTTGAGTATTTTGTAGTTCAGGATAATCAGCGATTTTAATATCAAAGCTTTTTAAATCAGCAATTGATAAACAAGGTGTCAATTCGTTATTGTTACCTTTATTAAATTTAAGATTTGTTGCACCAATTAAATTTGTGTTGATGTAAATATCAACGTAGTAATTTCCAGGTAATTGTTCATTGTTTTCAAATTGGCTTAAATCAACTGAGTCTTTATTTGGTAACTCTAAAAAATCAGGATCAAAATACGTATTACTTTCCATTTTATTATTAAGTGGAAGGTTTTCTGCGTAAGTGGGTGCCGTATAGCCTAAATATAAAAGTAGGCTAAGACATATTTTATTTGTTTTCATAGAAAAGCCTAGGTTTATAAAGACTATATTTTAATTTCCGATGCATCTGATGCCGCACCATAATCATTAATAACTTCCCATTTAACGGTGCCATTACTTGCTGTATCATTAATTTCAAATGATGCAGTAGAGAATGGAGCCGCATAGGAGATATCAATCGCTTTCTTACCGTTAAATGTAATACTTTGGAAATTCATGTAATAGGGTGTCGGGTTTTTAACGATAATTTTATTTCCCGATTTAGACCAAATTAATTTTTTTTGTTCTTCAACGAAATTAACGTCTTTTATTGATGTTGGTCGATAAATTAATTTCATTTGTGTTTTAAAGGCAATTTGTAGCGAGTTTTCAGTTCTTTCAGTGGCTGGTATTGTCTTTATGTTTAGCCAGAATAATGACTCTCTATCTTTAGGTAATTTATTCTCAGTTAGAAATATTCTAAGCGCATTAGTTTTATCTGCATTGAGACGAAATAACGGAGGTGTTATGGTGAAATCCGATTGTTTTTTTTCATCAATTCCGTCTATCCACGATTGAATTAAATAAGGGATTTTATCTGGATTTTCAACACTAATACTGACATCTTTATTGCCTTCGTTATAAATAACACGTGTTCCACCAATGATCACGCCTGCATGAGCTGTATTGATAACTATCAATAAAGAGATAAAAAAATAGACAATGTGTTTCATATCACCACCAGTAAATATATGAAATAAGGTTTAATTCCATTTAAACCTTATGAATTATTTAGTTATAATTAATTGTAAATGTTGCAGAACCATTAGCAGGACCAACAGTGACTGCATCTGTCTTAGCAATATAACGCGCTCTGAAATCTAAATTATTTTCTACATTTTCTTTGAGTGGATAAGTCTTAGACGCTGTAAATAATGGTACGACAGTATTTACGTCATCAGTAATCTGGATCCCTACACCTGTAGCTGCACCAGTATCCTGTTTTATTTTAATGACAGAGTCATCACCTAAATAAGAGTCAGCATCAAATTTCACTGATGCTGCTGTAACGGTACTTGGGCAATTAATTAATTTAATTGTGAATTTAGTTGCCGCAGCAGTACTTCCCGCAGTTGGTAGTGCTTTTTTGGATACTTTACCTAAGTTAACTTTTAAAGCATCTGAGCCTGCTGCTAATTCACAAGCTTGATCTGTGATTTCCCCTGTAAAGTCGATAGTACCATCCGCTGCAAATACATTACTAACAGCAAAAATAGATGTTGCAGCAATTAATGATGCAAGTAAGTTCTTTTTCATTCAATTCTCTCCAAAAAGGTTTTTATTTAATTATATTGAGTTGTGCGAATAATCACTTACTCAACTGGAGTGTATTTTGAGTCTATTTTTATAAATAAACAAGTCAGGAGGAAATTGGTTTAATATAAGAGAATTAAATTTAATAATTACATTATAATTTTATTAAACACATTATGAGTTAAAATTAAGTAGGAGTTAGATGATAATTTATATTTTGGTTTTTCGGGGCGGTAATTGTTTAAGTTAAATAACGATAATAAACTATTAATAATTGTAGGGTGATTTTAAGTGTTTATTTATCTCGTATATGGTGATTGTTTGAAATTTAAATTCACATGTTGTTTCTTTATTTTATAGTACATATCGAATATGTATATTCTTTTTTTGTCATTATAGCGTAGAAATAGTGTGAACATTGTTAAACTCATTATTTTAGCGTTTTATGTTCTAATCTATTTATGAAGAATTTAATGTTTTTTTGTTTTTGGCTCTATCAATATCTAGTCTTAATTTTAATAATTTAGTTGTTTTCTTTAGCCATTGATTAGCCTTAGATCTTATTTCGATGATATAAATAAGAGATTGGTGGTTATATTCACCAATCTAATTATCATTTATCGACGAGAAAATTACTCTATACCTAACTCTTTTAATTTACGTGTTAACGTATTCCGACCCCAACCCAATAAACGTGCGGCTTCTTGTTTATGACCATTGGTGTATTTGAGCGCGCAATTTAGCATCGTGTGCTCCAATAAAGGAAGAGCTTGAGCGAGTAAATCTTCTTTGCCTTCAATTAACGCATTATCTGTCCATTGGGCTAATTGCTCAAACCAAGCCCCGTCATTACTAAGCGTTCGTGATAAGGCGGGTTGTGTTTGTACTAAGTGTTGAGTCTGATTGTCAGATTTATGCGCTTTAGGATGTGATTCATCAGATAAATCATCCGGTAAATCTTGGGGTAAAATCTCTTGGCTTGCCGCCATCACTGTTAACCAGCGGCAAACATTTTCTAATTGGCGAACGTTACCTGACCAATAATAGCGTTGAAGAATTTTTTCACTATCAGGATGGAGTACTTTACTTTCAACACCCAATTCTTTTGCGGTATTTTGCAAAAAAAAGTGAGCAAGACGCGGAATATCTTCAAGACGCTCTCGTAATGGAGGTAATTGCACCCGAATAACATTTAATCGATGAAAAAGGTCTTCGCGAAATAAACCTTCTTTGACACGTTTTTCTAAATCTTGGTGAGTGGCGGCAATAATACGGACATCTACTTTGACCGGAGTATAACCGCCAATACGGTAAAACTGTCCTTCAGCGAGCACTCGGAGCAATCGGGTTTGAACATCAAGGGGCATATCACCAATTTCATCTAAAAATAAAGAGCCCCGATTGGCTTGTTCAAAGCGCCCCTGTCTAACTTGTGTCGCACCAGTAAAAGCGCCTTTTTCATGACCAAAAAGTTCTGACTCAATTAAGTCTTTGGGAATTGCGGCCATATTGAGTGCAATAAACGGTTCGTTCACTCGTGGGCTGTGTTGGTGTAGCGCATGAGCCACTAATTCTTTACCAGTTCCCGATTCACCATTAATAAGCACACTAATTGATGAGCGAGATAAACGACCGATAATACGATATACCTCCTGCATAGCAGGGGCTTCACCTATCATGGTGGAAGAGACAATCGGTGCTTTTTGTTTAGTATCTCGATTGGTATGATTTTGCTCGCGGCTATGATTTAACGCACGTTCCACTAAGGCGACGGTTTCATCAATATCAAACGGTTTGGGTAGATAATCAAATGCCCCTGATTGATAAGCACTGACCGCAGCATCAAGGTCAGAGTGTGCCGTCATAATTATAATCGGTAGCAGGGGATGAGATTGCTTTAGTTGATTGAGTAGTTCTAGACCATCAGTACCTGGCATGCGAATATCAGATAGCAACACATCAGGGAGGTCAGTTTCTAATGCGGTAAGTACGGCATTGGCGCTATCAAAGCAGGTACAATCAAAATCAGCGCTACTTAACGCACGCTCTAATACCCAGCGAATAGAACTGTCGTCATCAACGACCCAAATTTTTCCCTGTTGCATGGGTTATCCCCTATTTTTTGATTGGTAGATAAATAGAAAACTCGGTGTGTCCCGGCCAACTGGTAAACTCAATTTTGCCCAAGTGTTGGTCAACTAAACTGCGTGCGATAGAGAGTCCTAAACCTGTGCCATCTGGTCGCCCACTGACCATGGGATAAAATAAGGTATCTTGAATAGATAACGGAATACCGGAGCCGTTATCTTCAATATCAATACGTGCGGCTAATCGATAACGCTCACCCTGCAACATTACTTGAAATGCGGTGCGAGTACGCAAAGTGATGGTTCCCCCTGTTTTCTCAAGTGCTTGTAATGCATTACGAGTGATATTTAACAGCACTTGCTCAATTTGGTCAGGGTAGTGTTCTAGGTCGGGTAAACTCGGGTCATAGTCACGAATTAGCGTCACATCATCCGGTTTTTCTAAAGCGACTAAACGTGTCACATTTTCAACAATGTGGTGAATACTTTGCTGAGTTTTCGGACCTGGATATTGTGGGCCAAGTAGTCTATCGACTAATGCTCTTAAGCGGTCGGCCTGCTCGATAATGACTTGAGTGTATTCGTTAAGTTTAGGGTCTGGTAGCGCTTTAGATAATAGTTGAGCGGCGCCGCGTAATCCCCCAAGTGGATTTTTTATTTCATGGGCAAGACCACGGATAAGTTCTCGAGCGGCAAGCTGTTGCACATTTTGGGCAACTTCTTGGCTAAGGCGTCGTTGGCTATCGAGTAGTGACAGTTCAACTAAAATGAATTGTTCAGAAAAAGGTTGTGCACTGAGAGACATCACATGGGAGTGGTTATTAAATACCAATGTGATTTCATTTTCAGTAAAGCTATGGCCTTCTTTTAAGCTATTTAGCATCAGTTCATCATTCAATGAACAGTAGCTGAATAATAGCGGAAAGGGGGTACCATAAAGTTTGCGCTGGCTCTGGGTTAAGATCTGTAATGCGGCATGATTGGCATAGTGAATAACCAAATCATAATCCAGTATCAGCACACTATTAAGCAGTGAATCGAGAATATGTTCCGGCGCGGGCAAATGTTCGGTTTTCATACGGTTCTACTCCTGCACTAATCTGCACTATTTTGGTGCATTATACCTGATTTGCTGAGTAACACCGCAATTTAACGTCGATAATTTAGTTTTGTTACCGTTATTATTTAGAGAGAAAAGGCCCCATCATAGATGGGGCAAGTGCTTCACGGCAACAAAGACTAGCAGTGGAACGGCGTGTTACACACTGTAGTACATTTCAAATTCGAGTGGGTGTGGCGTCATGCGAACACGTTGGATGTCGCTACGCAGTAATTCAATATAGCCATCGATAGCATCGTCGGTAAATACACCACCACGAGTTAAGAACTCACGGTTTTTATCCAATTCAGCCAGTGCTTCCTCTAATGAACCTGCCACTGTTGGGATTTCTTTTGCTTCTTCCGGTGGTAAGTCATACAGGTTTTTGTCCATCGCATCGCCTGGGTGGATCTTATTGATGATGCCATCAAGGCCGGCCATTAACTGTGCTGCGAACGCTAAATATGGGTTAGCCGCAGGGTCTGGGAAACGAACTTCAATACGACGTGCTTTAGTGCTGGCAACCACTGGAATACGAATAGATGCTGAGCGGTTGCGGGCAGAGTATGCCAGCATGACAGGTGCTTCAAAGCCTGGGACTAAACGTTTATATGAGTTAGTCGTTGGGTTAGTGAATGCGTTTAATGCGCGCGCATGCTTGATGATGCCACCAATATAGTACAGCGCCATTTCAGATAAACCGCCGTATTTGTCCCCTGCGAATAGGTTAACACCATCTTTAGATAGGGACATATGGCAGTGCATACCAGAACCGTTGTCGCCAACTAATGGTTTTGGCATAAAGGTTGCCGTTTTACCAAAGGCGTGTGCAACGTTGTGCACGACATATTTATAAACTTGGGTTTCATCCGCTTTTTTCGTCATTGTATTAAAGCGGGTTGCGATTTCATTTTGGCCTGCTGTTGCAACTTCATGGTGATGAGCTTCAACTACCAAGCCCAAATCTTCCATAGTAGTACACATTGCAGAGCGTAGGTCTTGTGATGAATCTACTGGAGGAACTGGGAAATACCCACCTTTTACTGAAGGACGATGGCCTTTGTTGCCGCCTTCGTATTTAGTTCCTGTATTCCATGCACCTTCGATATCATCGATGTGGTAGTAGCTGCTATGCATGCTGTTACCAAAGCGAATATCATCAAAGACGAAAAACTCTGGTTCTGGTCCGAATAGAACAACATCAGCGATACCGCTAGAACGTAGGAAATCTTCAGCACGTTTTGAAATTGAACGCGGGTCACGGCCGTAGCCTTGCATGGTGCCTGGCTCTAAAATATCACAACGAATAATTAAGGTGATATCAGCAAAGAATGGGTCGATCATTGCCGTTGACGGATCTGGCATCAATACCATGTCAGATTCATTGATTCCTTTCCAACCACCGAATGATGAGCCATCAAACATTTGGCCTTCTTCAAAGAAGTCTTCGTCAACTTGATGAGCAGGGATAGTGATGTGTTGCTCTTTACCTTTAGTGTCGGTAAAACGCAAATCAATAAATCTTACATTGTGCTCTTCAATTAACGATAAAATATGTTCAGCGGACATTCTCGGCTCTCCTGGTCGGGTCTAATCAACAAATGACAATATTGGGTTGATGTATTTGTTGGTTGTCTGGCTTTGCAGTGTCAGTTTTTATTACTCTGCAATTCTGCAATTAATATAAGCGAAAATCGTGCCAACTTTATAAAGTATAATAAATACTGATCGTTAGGCTGAAATAATAAGTATTAGCGTTGGTAAAGGTGAACGATTGCACAGTATTGGTGCGATCAATCTCAGGGGTGCACCAAAATGGTGAAAAAAAGCCAACTATATTGAATTGAGTGTCATGAAGTGGTAGTGAAAAGATTAAATATGGGCGCTTTTGAAAGTGAATAAGCGAATAAAAAAATAAAAGGATGCGACTAACAATAGCATCCTTTTTTGAATATTAAGATTGGTTCTTTTTGAGAATGCTCAACAGCGTAAATAAGCTAAAAGCACTGAATAACATTTCAATACCAATTAAGGTCGTTAATAAGGTGATTGATGTTAGCGGGCCATTGCCAATTAACAGGAATGCAATCACGAAGTCTAAGATACCGATGAGAATTTGTACCCAGCCACTGGATGTCTTAATTTGTTGAAATCCAACATATAATCTGACCACACCACCAATAATAAACAGGACAGAAACAAAAATGGCAAGTAGAACTAAACTTTGAATCGGGTCTTTAATAAAAGAATAGCCCAAAGTACAGTAAGCCACCCCAATGACGAAACTGAATATTTTCGACCAGCCTGAATATAAGCTAGAACTGAAAGTGCTGACGAGGATCGCTAAGCCACTCATAATAAATAAAATACCAAGAATAGCGCTCACGGCAATACCTGAGATCATTGGATTGATCAGGCAAAAAATACCGCCAACAAAAAGCAATACAGCAAGTACGATCAGTAAATTCCGTTGTTTTTTGAGTTCTTCTGAGGCGAGTTTTGACATTTGCTCGCGATTAATATTTAGCATGGTGCACCTCCTAAATGAAAGAATATCAATAAAATATACACCATAAATGATATTCGTTCGATTTTTTCAAACAGAATTTGGATTAAGTAACTTCTAAAAGGAATGCAATTTTATATTTAGTAGATTGAAATTGAAGTATAAAAGAAGGTTTTTTAAGTAATAGAGATGTCGGAACAGAGGATGAGCAAAAATAAGAACAGCTCTGTGCTGATGATTGAGCACAGAGCTGAAGTTTTACAGAAGTAGAGAATGGTGACGGTTTGACTATTCGTCGTCATTGTCAGTGAGTAATGTATTTACTTCTTCAATTTGTTTAACTGCATCATTGATGATCGTTGCAATTTGACGAGTTTGTTCTTCATTTAACTGTTTTAAAACCATTTTATGGCGCAGTAGTGCTTTGAAGCGGCTAACTGCCATTTCAATGTCTTCAGTTAAATTGACGCCTTGTTGCATATCGCGAGCTTTTGCTAATTTTCGCGTAATCATTGTTTCTATATCTTTATTTTGCGCTAGGTGTTCAGCACCTTCCGCAGTTAGGGTGAAACTTTTACGATTACGTTCAACAATTTGCGATTCAAGAAAGCCTTGTTCTTCTAGCAGTGTCAGTGTTGGATAGATAACACCTGGGCTTGGCACATAAAGGCCATTCGAAGCTTCTTGAATGTCTTTAATGATTTCATAGCCATAGCTTGGTTTTTTTGCTACTAACGAAAGCACCATGATATGGAGATCGCCATGGTCAAATAAACGACGCAAGCCTTTACCTCTACCGCGGCGGCCTTCGCCGTGACCACGACCATGACGACCTTCACCATGACAGCCTTCGCCGTGACCACGACCATGACGACCTTCACCATGACAGCCTTCGTCGTGACCGCGACCATGACGGCCTTCACCGTGACCGCGACCATGATGACCTTCACCATGACAACCTTCGCCGTGTTCGTGACGGTTTTCGCTGTGGCAGCAGCCAGCGCCATGACCGTGATGGTTTTCATCATGATGTGAATAATATACATGACGACAAGAATGAATTAGCATATAGTATTTCCTTATTATATTTTCGATATATCTAAAAAGATATTGTGGTATTACTATATTTAGATATATCGAAAGTGTCAATTTAGATATATCTAAATATAGAAGAAAGACATTAAAAACGGTGATAATGAAAGAAAGTTTATTTTTTATTCTTTTTTTTGGCTGCTAATATCTAGTTTTTAGCGTATTATTCTACCACTTTGTGATTTCTCAGTGCTGATATGAGCTATTTTCTAAAATATTCTGGCATTATTATGCAACTGGATGTTTTTTCATTAAAAACTTTTTTTACAGTGATGAGTTTCACATTTATTCCACTTGTGTGGAAAAACGTGTAAAATAACAGCAAATTAACGTAGAAAGTATGCTTTGAGCTATAATAACGACTCAAAAGGCATATTCCTTTTCTGTCAATTAAACGGTAAAAATCCTTGTCAATTCAAAACTTAAGAAACATCGCCATCATCGCTCACGTTGACCATGGCAAGACAACACTGGTTGGTAAATTACTGCAACAATCGGGCACCTTCGGTGAACGTGAAACAGTTGATGAGCGTGTTATGGACTCCAATGACTTGGAGAAAGAGCGCGGTATTACAATCCTTGCGAAAAATACTGCTATTCAATGGAATGGCTACCACATCAACATCGTAGACACCCCAGGCCACGCCGATTTCGGTGGTGAAGTTGAACGTGTTATGTCCATGGTTGACTGCGTTCTACTCGTTGTTGATGCAACTGACGGCCCAATGCCGCAAACTCGCTTTGTAACACAAAAAGCTTTTGATAATGGCCTAAAACCAATTGTTGTTATCAATAAAGTTGACCGCCCAGGTGCACGTCCTGATTGGGTTGTTGACCAAGTATTCGACTTATTCGTTAACTTAGGTGCAACGGATGAGCAGCTTGATTTCCCTGTTGTTTATGCATCAGCTCTGATGGGTATTGCAGGTCTTGAGCATACTGAAATGGCTGAAGACATGACCCCACTATACGAAGCTATCGTGAAGTATGTTGAGCCACCAAGTGTTGATCTGGAAGGTCCTTTCCAGATGCAAGTTTCACAGCTAGATTACAACAGCTACTTAGGTGTTATTGGTATTGGCCGTATTAAACGCGGTGTTGTAAAACCTAATCAGCAAGTCACTGTTATCGATAGCGAAGGTAAAACACGTAATGGTAAAATCGGTAAAGTTCTGACTCACTTAGGTCTAGAGCGTATCGATTCCCAACAAGCAGAAGCTGGCGATATCGTTGCTCTGACTGGTTTGGGTGAATTGAACATTTCTGACACTATCTGTAATGCAGGTAATGTTGAAGCGCTGCCTGCTCTGGCCGTTGATGAGCCAACAGTTAGCATGTTCTATTGCGTCAATACTTCACCATTCTGTGGTCGTGAAGGTAAATATGTGACTTCACGTCAGATTCTTGATCGTCTGAACAAAGAATTAGTTCACAACGTGGCACTGCGTGTTGAAGAAACTCAAGATCCAGATGCATTCCGTGTTTCTGGTCGTGGTGAGCTTCACTTATCTGTTCTGATTGAAAACATGCGTCGTGAAGGCTTCGAGTTAGCTGTTTCGCGTCCAAAAGTTATCATTCGTGAAATCGATGGTCGTAAGCAAGAGCCATTCGAACAAGTGACTTTAGACGTTGAAGAGCAACATCAAGGCGATACCATGAAAGCGTTAGGTGAGCGTAAAGGCGACCTACGTGACATGATGCCAGATGGTAAAGGCCGTGTACGTCTTGATTACGTTATTCCTAGCCGTGGTTTGATTGGCTTCCGTACTGAATTCATGACAATGACTTCAGGTACAGGTTTACTGTATTCAACATTCAGCCATTATGATGATGTTCGCCCAGGCGAAATCGGCGGCCGTCAAAACGGTGTTCTGATTTCTAATGGTCAGGGCAAAGCAGTTGCTTACGCTCTATACAGCCTGCAAGATCGCGGTAAATTATTCTTAGGTCACGGTGCGGAAGTTTATGAAGGCCAAATCATCGGTATTCACTCTCGTTCAAATGACCTGACAGTTAACTGCTTAACCGGTAAAAAACTGACTAACATGCGTGCGTCAGGTACTGATGAAGCAACAACACTGTCACCACCAATTAAAATGACACTAGAACAAGCGCTTGAGTTTATCGATGATGATGAACTAGTTGAAGTGACTCCACAGTCAATTCGCCTGCGTAAGCGTCATTTGACTGAGAATGATCGTCGTCGTTCAGGTCGCAGCAAAGACTAATTTTAGTCATTAGACATACGAAAAGGCACTTCAATATGAAGTGCCTTTTTTACGTCTATCGTTAAATTAATTGCTGCTAGGCTTCTATCATCAACGATGATAGTTTTATTCAATTAACATTAATAGCGAGCCCAATCAATAAGGTACTGCTACAAAGTTAGAGAGCGGTTATTTCGTATTCATTGCTGTAATAATGATAGCAATCAGAGATATAAATGAGCTTATTTTTACTAATTATATTATTGTCATGATGGTGTCGTCGTTAAGTCGTATTCCTGTCGTCACGATTACATAGCTGATTGATGTATTAATTTAAGCAATGACTCAATTAACTCTAAGGTGCTATTGCTATGAATAATAAAGTTAAAATATTGAGATTACAAAGAGCATGGTCTCAAGATCAATTAGCTCAATTGTCATCACTTAGTATAAGAACTATCCAGCGAATCGAAAATGGTGAAACGCCTAGTTTAGAGACGCTTAGTGCTCTTGCCTCAGTTTTTAATGTTAGTGTGTCTGAACTCTCATCAGAAGTCTTGATTGAAAGTTCAGAGCTAGATAATCGAATTACCCTAGCCAAAAAACGGGTAGAGGATGAAGCCAAATTATTTAAAAATATAATTATTGCGATTATAGTCTGTAGTGTAATTTTGATTGTTAATTTTCTTTTCACTCCTCATCGAAATTGGCCGATTTGGCTGATTAGCATTTGGGGGGGAATTTTAGTGATAAAAGCGCTTAAATTGTTCTTTCTTGATGAAATGGTGAATCGATGGAAAGCAAAGCGATTGAGAAAGATAAGTAATCGTTGAAATATGGCCGAATGCATATTTCCACTTAATTACTCATGTAACTCACAGAATGCTATTTCAAGTCCTATTTAAATACACTATTTAACGTATAATCAATGAATTGACGGTTTATATGTCTTTTATCTTGTTGACGATGTTCTACCCCTAGCTTTTGATGGGATTGTGATACTCAATTTATTAGGTGAGATATGTTGGATTTTTTGAAAAATTACGATGCTTTAACGAGTAGCGAAAAAAAGGTACTGAAGTATCTCACCGATAATATTGCTGATATTCCTTACTTAAATATCAATGAATTAGTCGCTAAGACTTTTGTCTCAAAAACGGTGATCATTAATTTATCTCAAAAATTAGGATTTAGTGGATTTAAAGAGCTTAAGTTCCAAATTAGTAATCATATTTTAACGGAAAATAAAAAAGATAAAATTAATTCATCCTCTTATAAAAAACAATTAGAAAAGAATATTACTAAAAGTTTTACCTTGATTAATGAAGAGCAGATCCATGATTGCGCTAAGCTTTTGCGCAACTCTAGAAATATCTTTATTGTTACAAGGGGAACCAGTAAAGCGGTTGGCTATTATCTTGAGCACTTGCTGTTTGCGCTGGGGTTACACTGTTTTTTCATTAATGATTACAATTTGTCTGACACCTTCACTCGTTTAGTCAATAAGGACGATACAGTGATATTTATCTCTCTCTCAGGGGGAACCAAAAAAATTATTGAAACTGCAAAAATTGTACAATTAAAAGAAGCGAATATCATTAGTATGACTGCTTTTCATACCAATGAATTAACGACCTACGCGAATAATACTCTATTTTGTTTTTCAGATAATTACGATACGAAAAAAGATGATACAAAATCAAGGATAGGCTTTTTTATTTTAGCGGATTTACTGATAAACGAATTAGAAAACTTAATTTAAATTTTATAACAAATAATTAGATTATAGTTGTGGCACTCTTTTATATTAATAAGCCATTAAATAAGAAGTCAGCGCTGATAAATAAAAAATAGTTAAAAATCAATCAAATACCCTCCAAAATGACATAGGTCATAATTAATGACCTGAGATAACATTTAAAACCGCAACAGCATTTATTTCACTGAACTCCCAGTGCTAGTATCCCTATAGTTTCTACATTCTAAGTCATAAGGAAAAAATATGGCCAGAAGAAAGTTTAGTGATTCAATTCAGCGCTTTGGGAGGACTTTGCTTCTTCCAATTGGCGTTTTAGCTCCAATCGGTATGATTCTAGGGATCAGTGGTGCTTTAGTTCAAACATATATGATTGCTCGATTTCCTTTCCTTGGAAATGAAACCGTTAATGCATTATTAGTCAGTATTCGTGCTATTGCAGGTGTTATTTTTGACAATATTCCACTCCTTTTTGCGATGGGTGTTGCCTATGGTATGAGCCAAAGAGATAAAGGAATCGCAGTTTTTGCCTCCGTTGTCGGGTACTTAACCTTGATAATTACCATTAATATTTGGTTAGTGCTCAATGGTAAGCTCGCTGATGTTGCCATTATGACGCAAGTGGGGCAGATCAAGGTTTTAGGTATACAAACCATGAATATTAGCGCCGCAGGAGGGATTATTACCGGCCTAATTGCATCTTGGGCAACGGATAAATTCTATAATCTCGAACTGCCCACTGCGTTTGCTTTCTTTTCAGGGAAAAAATCAGTCTCAATCATCATGATTGGACTCATGATTGCGGTTGGCGCGTTTCTACCGTTTATTTGGGAAGTATTAGTTCTTGGTTTAATGAAATTATCAGCGGTGATCCTGAGTCCTGTGGGACCATTCTTTACTGCAGCGGGTGAACGACTGTTTATTCCATTCGGTTTGCACCATGTTTGGAATGTGCTGTTTAGATTTACTGAAGCGGGTGGTTCTTACGTTATTGATGGGCAAACCTTTGTTGGTGTTGTGCCTGCGATGACTGAAGTGTTATTTAAACAAGGGCCAAATAGTGAATATTGGGCAATGATGCCAAGCTTAACGCGCTTTATGGCTCAACAACAAATGTTGGTGACTTTATTCTTATTCCCTGCAATTGCTCTTGCAATATATAAGACATCAAGGAAAGAGAATCGCGTTGAAGTTAAATCGATGCTAGTTACGATGGTATTAACGGCAATGTTAGGTAACGTCACTGAACCGTTAGAATTTACCTTCGTCTTTATTGCACCACTCTTATATTTAATCTACGCGGTTATTGTCGGCATTGGTGCAGTTCTGCTCTCTTTAGCTGGTGTTGCTATTGGCTATATTCGAGGAACAATTTTTGATTTCACCATCTTCGGTTTGCTCTATGAGAATACTAACTGGATTTTCTTAGTCATTATTGGAACGAGTTTGGCTGTTATCACGTACTTTATTTTCTGCTGGGCGATTGTCAAATTTGATATTAAAACGCCAGGAAGAGAAGAGTCGAGTAATCTTAAAAATACATTAATCAAAGAAAAGCGTTATGGCGAAATTGCAGATCTTCTTATTAAAGCGTTAGGTGGCAAAGACAATATTCGTAATGTTGATAACTGTATTACCCGACTACGTATTGATATTTCAGAGGTCAATGTAATTGATAAAGAGTTGATGTTGGAGTCAGGATGTACAGCATTTTTCTTTCCTGCGGCAAACCATATTCATGTTGTATATGGACCGAAAGTAGAATTTGTGCGAAATGCTGTTGATGAAGCGATGAAGAAATAGAGAAGGGATACATGATGAGAGCGTTATATGATTCTAAAAGTAAAACAATTGATGATCGCGGCATAAAAGCGCTGCTATCCAATGAAGCCAAATATTCAACTTGGTTAATGTTTGAATCAATGCTAGCTCAAGCTCAAGCTGAGCAAGGTTTTATTCCACAATCAGCAGCTGATGAAATTAAGCAAAAAGCAAAAATTGAGAATATTGATTTTGAAGAAATGAACCGTATTTATCAAAAAATCGGTCATGGTTTTGTGCCTTTTTTAAAGGTTTTAGTGAACGCATGTTCAGAAGAGAGTGGTAAATACATTCATTACGGGATTACTACTCAAAACATACAACAAAGTTCACAGCTGTATATGATGAAAACAGTGCATCATAAGTTTATGTTGCTTTTAAGTGAGATTATCGAAAATTTATCAAACTTAGCATCAAAAACCAAAACAATGGTAATGGCGGGGAGAACCCATGGGCGTCATGCGATCCCAATTACTTATGGATACAAAGTCTCCGTGTGGATAAGTGATTTTATCGATTGTTACCAAAGAATGAAAGAGTGTGAAAAGCGTGTATTTACTATCATGATGGGCGGTGCAGTTGGGGCGTTTAACTCGATGCCCGGTGTCGGTATTGCCGTTCAAAAAAGAGTCGCTGAACTTACAGGTATGGAAGCTATGGAGGTTCCATCAAGGAATCTTAGCACCCATAAATTAGAATATATTTCTAATTTAGCGTTGATGGCGAATATTTGTCATAAAATTGGTGAAGAAGTTTACAGTACAACATTAGAAGAAATTGCGGAAGTCTCTGAAGGATTTACTAAAGGTACCGTCGGTAGTAGCACGATGCCACATAAAATTAATCCTAAATTAGCTAAAGGTATTATCGCAAATTCTCAAAAATTGTATTCGTTGCCTAGCGTCGGAATGTACTCTGCGGTCAGACCTTATGAAGGTGATAGTAGCTCATACATGCTATTTGATGGGCTACTTGAAGAGGCGCTCGAACTGACAACAGAAATTTTACTGAGAACTGAAGAACTTTCTAGAACTATCGTGCCTCATGAGGAAAGGATGCTACATAACGTATTAAGAAACAAGGGATTAGATAATACTGAATACGTTATGATGAAAATGGCAGAAAAATTAGGTAAAGATAAAGCACACTCTTTATTGTATGACGAAGCGATTAAAACCGCCGCAGATGGAGAGGATTTTTATACTAACTTAATCAGAAATGAGGTTATTACTGCCGCGTTTAGTTGTGATGAAATTAAGGAAATGCTTGATCCTCGCGCTTACATTGGTTTGTCTGCTGAAATAGCAGAAAAAGAATCAAAACGTGGACTTGCTATCGTTCAAGAAATCAAGCAACAGTATAAATAAGCCGTAACTAGCTTAGGTTAAAAGCTAACTAATGCGTTATTTGTTGGCATTAAGTGGTTGCCTTACATTGAAAAAGTGATGTGGTGTAAGGCAATTTACCGATATTTATAATTCTCAATTATCCCTTGTTGTTTATTAGCTCATCACTATTATCCGTTTTTCCTCTCTCACTGTTTATAATTTATCCTAAATGTGGATAGCTCAATTGATAAATTAACAAAATAACGCGAATAATCACTAATTAGGGCTGTTCAGCTGTACGAATAATGATTAAAGTAAATTTAGTTAATAATGAAGAGGAAAACTTATGCTGTATATCTTCGATATGGGTAATGTGATTATTGATATCGACTTTAATCGTGTTTTTGATAAATGGGCTGAACTCAGCGATACCCCGAGTGAAGAAATCAGATCACGATTTACGTTTGGGAATATCTTTCAATTACATGAGTGTGGAAAAATTTCAGATATAGAGTTTGCTGAGCTACTTTGTGAAGAAATCGGGATCACTCTGAGCTTCGAAGACTTTGCCGAAGGTTGGCACTCGATTTTTATTTCGTTAAGACAAGAAGTTATCGACATTATGGAACGCCTGCGTGAGCAAGGACATCGAGTTGTCGTCTTATCGAATACCAATCGCCTGCATTTAGACTATTGGCCGCAGCATTATCCTGAAATTGCCGCTTCCTCTGATTTCCTCTATTTATCTCAAGATTTGGGAATGCGTAAACCTGACCCTGAAATTTTTAAATATGTGCTGCAATCGGAGGAGTTCGATGCCTCTGAGGCTATCTTCTTTGATGACATAGAAGAAAATGTGAAGGCCGCGCAATCCCTTGGTATTAAAGGCGTACATGTCTTAAATAAGGACACTATTCCTGAATATTTCCGCACTTACGACTTTAGTGCAGAAGTTGAATAATATACTGATTTATCACAGTGGAGTAGCTTAGTCAGTTACTCCCTCTTTTTGTACAGAGTTATCATGATTGCATTGATTCAGAGAGTCACTCACGCGAGTGTTATTGTCGATGAGAAAATTATTGGCCAAATTGGTTCAGGATTACTGGTTTTACTTGGCGTTGAAAAAGATGATGATGAACAAAAAGCAAAACGCCTATGTGAAAA
The DNA here is from genome assembly GCF_052096715.1 of Providencia sp. NCBI lineage: Bacteria > Pseudomonadati > Pseudomonadota > Gammaproteobacteria > Enterobacterales > Morganellaceae > Providencia > Providencia sp. Next base: position 59,292 of record NZ_JBQDNB010000005.1, on the reverse strand, counting down.
AGTGCTAGGTTATCGTATTTTTAGCGATGATCAGGGCAAAATGAACTTAAATGTTCAACAAGCTGGTGGAAGCTTATTGGTTGTTTCTCAATTTACATTAGCGGCAGATACCAACAAAGGGATGAGACCGAGTTTCTCTGGTGGTGCGGAGCCTGAGCGTGCTGAAGAACTTTATACGTATTTTGTACAACAAAGCCGCCAGTTAGGTATCGTCACTGAAACAGGGCAATTTGCCGCAGATATGCAAGTGAGCTTAACCAATGATGGCCCTGTGACTTTCTGGCTGCAAGTGTGATCCAAACTATTAAAGGGGAAACAATGTACCATCTGCGCACACCGAAAGATGATATTGAATTTGCAGCTTATTACCAATTCCGTTGGGAAATGTTGCGTAAACCCTTTAATCAGCCTCTTGGTTCTGAGAAAGATGGTTATGACCTGACTGCTCATCATCAAATGGTTGTTGATGATAAAAATCGAATTCTTGCTATTGGTCGTTTATATATCAATGCCGATAACGAAGGCGCAATACGCTTTTTGGCTGTGAACCCGGTTATGCAGGGAAAAGGGCTAGGTAAATTAATTATCATGGCGCTTGAATCTACGGCAAGACAAGAAGGTGTAAAACGGATTGTTTCTAGCGTAAGGGAAGAGGCGGTTTCATTTTTTAGTAAAAATGGGTTTGCAAATAGAGGAATTGTCGCGGGTGAGCTGAAAACACCTGTCCGTCATTACCTAATGATTAAGCCGATTGAAACGTTAGATCAAATTTTACATCGACCTGATTGGTGTGGTGAATTGCAGCAAGCTTGGTATAAATACATTCCATTGAGCGAAAAAATGGGTGTACGCATTGATCAATACACGGGCAAACGTTTTATTACCACAATGCCAGAAGCGGGCAATCAAAATCCGCATGAAACTATTTTTGCGGGTAGCCAGTTTTCCCTTGCGACACTTACCGGTTGGGGGCTAATTTGGTTATTAATGCAAGAACATCAGTTGGGGGGCGATATCGTTCTGGTGGATGCGAATATTCGCTATGCTAAACCAGTAAGTGGTAGGCCAACAGCAGTCGCTGATTTATCGAATCTTAGCGGTGATCTTGATCGTCTCGCAAGAGGTAGTAAAGCTCGCGTGAAACTCACCGTTGAGGTTAGCGGTGCGGAAAACCAAGTTGGGGCAGTATTTAGTGGTATTTATATGGTTTTTCCTGTTACCGAACCCAAACAAGATGCTTAACTTTGTATGATATAGTAATACAATACAAAAATAGCTAAATACGATTAAAAAAGCAGGTCAGCTAAATATGCGAGACCTGCTTTTTTATTGATTGGTAACCTACATCGCGATTAACTTATTATATAGTGGATTATTACGTAATGAATCTATTGTGCCACTAATGATGGTATTTGCAGCTCTGTAGGTAAAGGGCTCTGTGATGTCGATAATGCTTCTGGTTGTATCATCGAAGGCTCTGAGGTTTCAGATTCAACGGATGAAGTCACTTCACCTTTAATAACCGTGCGATACATGCGCTTACCTTGCAAAGGGATTGCCATAAGTTCACCATTTGTACTTTTAGCTAGTGAGGTCGCAAGTAAATCCCCTTGTAATGTGACATCAAAATCACCCAAAGTCTGAGGTGGGAAACCTTGCCATCCCCATTGATTTAAGTCAGCTAAATCAATGTTTGTTCCCGATGCACGCAGCAAAAATGGGATTTTTTTAGGTTCTTGTTTTACTAATAACCCAAGCTTGCTAATACCCTTATCGGTACTCACTGTTAAGCTGGCCGCCGCAGACGATTTTCCACTTTGACGGATTTCCATAAATGGGCGGCGTACCAGAACTTGGTTAATTGTGCCGCTATCTGCATTGAATGTCGCTTTACCGCTCCAAATTCCCCATTGTTTTTGTTTAATCAGATCAACGTTTTCAATGTTGGCACCGAGCGCTGTAAACTCAAATGGAAATTGCGGTTGGATATTCATTAGCAGTGATTGTGATAGTGTAAATTTTTTGATGGATATGCCAGAAAGCCAAGAGGGGGCTGGTTGTGCGAAAAACTCAAGCCAATTCTCTGGTAAGGTATATAAAATACCGGCTAATTTAGCATCAGCGATGGTGAGTATTTTATCATTACGTTGCCAAGTGCCACTTAGGTTAAATATCCCTTTGTTATAGTAGCCTGATAGTTTCTCAATATTGATATTATCAGTATCGATATTAAGCTCACCAATCAATGTATCTAGCTGCTGTTCTTTAATAACCAACTGATCCATATTGAAGCTAATCTTGCTTTTCGGGCTACTCCAGCTTCCTCTAACAAAACTAATTTGATCTATTTCAGTGCTGAGCCCTGCTAGCGCCCAATTTTTACCTTGAATATCGATATTTGTAAGTTCAAGATTTTTAATCTGTAGCGGATTATTACTATTGATAGCATCAAATAGGTTGTCAAAAGTGAGATCATTTTGCCAGCCCACTTTATTCATGACGAGACGATCAATATTGATTGAACCATCGGTGAAGGCTTTTCCTTCACCTGCAATATAGCCATTATTAAGGTAGCCGCTCGCTTGGCTGATTTCGGTGACCTTTTCCTGTAACTTTCCAGTGATTGCTACATTTCTAAACGCTAATTGATTAATGCTCATCTGGCTAGTCGTAAAACGAAAGTCACCGTAACCAAAAGGGTGGTTTATTGTTGGATGCCACGGGGTGATCCCTCCCGTGAAGCCAGATACTTGTATCGTTTTATTTGCTTGTTTTAATTGAAGCTGGCTATTTTCAAATTGCAGGATATCAGCGGATAATGGAATTTTTGTCGAATTTTCAGCACTAATTGCAGCAATTTCCCCTTGGGTAATTACTAAACGTCGAATTGCGGTGCCGTTAAAAATATTACGCCAATTGACATCAATGACGATTTGGCGGGCACTTAATGATAAATCTTTATTTTGCGATTCTAATTTAACATCTTGAAAAATAAATTCGCCCGCATTCGAAAACTCATGGCCCATGATACCGACCTCGATATCATAATCAGTAAATTTACTTAAAAATTGGCTTGCATAGGAGGCACCCCAGCGAGTTTGCAGCCCTATATAGGCGAAGACTATCACCAGTAAAAATAATAGAAGAGCGTATGCAATTAGCTTAGTTAACCATTTCATCATCTATACCTGTGATACTTCAAGTTGTCGGAGCGTTGGCTTTATTGGCTACTTATTACTTAAAGTAGCTATCCGTTAAATGTCGAGCAATTAAGGATAGCATACAGAAGAACCGCCAGAAGATTCAACTCTGGCGGTAGAATGATGGACTATTTTTCGAGGGGAAAGATTAAATTCAGAATAATTGCAGTAAGACCGCCAGCAGCGATACCTGATGAAAACAGTGTTTTTAGCCAGTCAGGCGCAAATTGTAATATCAATGGTTGCTGAGAAACGCCCATTCCAACGGCCAAAGAAAGCGCAATAATCATAATGGCACGGCGGTTAAGTGGCTCACGGGATACAATTCGAACACCCGAAGCGGCAATGGTGCCAAACATCACAATTGTGGCACCGCCTAGAACGGGTTCAGGAATTTGTTGCACAAAACCTGCGACCGCAGGAAACAAACCAAGTAATACCAGCATCGATGCGACAATATAACCGACATAACGACTTGCAACGCCAGTTAGCTGAATGACACCATTATTTTGGCCGAAGCAAGAATTTGGAAAGGTATTGAAAACAGCCGATACCATCGAATTCAAACCATTGGCTAAAACGCCGCCTTTGATACGTTTCATATATAACGGGCCTCTAACTGGCTGCTCAGAAACGTCCGACGTTGCGGTAATATCACCAATAGTTTCTAAAGATGTCACCATAAAAATTAAAATCAGCGGGATAAGCAGATTCCAATCAAATGACAAACCATAATAGAAAGGCTCTGGAATAATGATAATTGATTGTTTGGCCTCAGCAGCTTGAGCCGCCGGCAGCATATCCATCCACCAAGCAACGAGATAACCCACAGCCATCGCAATGACGAGAGATGCAACGCGTAAATAGGGATTCTTTTGTCGATTAAGTAAGATAATGACCGCGAGTACTACACCGGCAAGGATTAGGTAGTCAGGAGAGCCAAAGGTATTGTCGCTGATAGCGCCATAACCGCCGCCAATAGAGGTCAAACCAACTTGAATGAGTGATAAACCGATAATCATCACGACAACGCCTGAAACTAATGGCGTAATGACGCGGCGAGCTAAGTGTAGAAAGCGAGATAAAATAACTTCAGCGAGTGCAGCAACGAGTAGCGTGCCAAATAGAGCTGCCATCATTGATGGAATATCTGCTCCGCCTTGTTTAAGTGCAACACCCCCCATAATCAAAGGTGCAACAAAGTTAAAGCTCGTGCCTTGAATCGAAAGTAAGCCAGAGCCAATAGGCCCCCATGCTCTAATTTGTATTAAAGATGCTATACCCGATGCAAATAACGACATACTGATTATGCGCTGAGTATCGTGAGCTGGTAGTCCTAACGACTGGCAAATTAGCATTGCAGGTGTAATAACGGCAACGAACATTGCAAGAAGATGTTGCCCAGCAGCAAATAGTGCTTGAGGCAGCGGTGGCCTATCTTCAAGCCGATAAATCAATTCACTTTGTGGTTGTGCCGTTGTTTCAACGTTCTGTTTTTCAGACGCTGTTGTGTTCATTATTTTATTTCCTGCCGCCAAAAAACGCATTGTAAATGGACTAGCCCAAAAAGCAATCGTTTGCGTAAAATATTTTTTTTATTTTTTAAATTGATAACATCACATTTTTATATGTTTTAACTTGTGTTTAGTGTAGATTTTTTTTCTAATCCTATCACCTGCTTTGGCGTTTTAAGGAAGAAATTAACGTCTTATTTAGTTTTATATAATATTAACAACAGACGAGGTACGTACATGTATCATCTTGATGTCTACGGTACTCTGGTAGCAGCTACGCTAGTGTTATTGCTTGGACGTAAACTTGTAAAATCGGTTCCCTTTCTTGAGAAGTACACAATTCCTGAACCCGTTGCGGGGGGATTGTTAGTTGCTTTTAGTCTTTTACTTATTAAGCAACTTTTTGATTGGAGCCTTTCTTTTGACTTATCATTGCAAGAACCCATGATGCTAGCATTCTTTGCTACAATTGGTTTGAATGCGAATTTAGCCAGTTTAAAAGCTGGTGGCAAAGCGTTATTTATTTTTATTTTTGTCGTTGTAGGCCTATTGCTAGTGCAAAATACAGTCGGTATCGCACTTGCAAAATTATTGGGTTTAGATCCACTCATGGGGCTGTTAGCCGGATCAGTAACTTTATCAGGTGGGCATGGTACAGGTGCTGCTTGGGGTAAAATCTTCGTTGAAGATTATGGTTTTAAAAGTGCAACTGAAGTTGCTATGGCTTGTGCAACATTTGGTCTAGTTTTAGGTGGCTTAATCGGTGGGCCTGTTGCACGTTTCTTAATTCGCAATATCCCAACGCCAGGCACTGCATCAGATGAGCAAGATGTACCAACGGCATTTGAAAAACCCCAATCTGGTCGTATGATTTCATCAATGGTATTAATTGAAACCATTGCTTTGATCGCTATTTGTTTGTTGGCTGGGAGCTATATTTCAGAGCTTTTAGCAGGAACCGCGTTTGCTTTACCTAAATTTGTCTGCGTGCTTTTTGTCGGTGTCATTTTAAGTAATAGTTTGTCTTTACTGGGTTTTTATCGTGTTTTCGATAGAGCCGTCTCTGTTCTTGGAAACGTCAGCCTTTCATTATTCCTTGCTATGGCATTGATGAGCTTGAAGTTATGGGAATTGGCGTCTTTAGCCATTCCAATGATTATTATCCTTGCGGTACAAGCTTGTGTGATGGCAGGTTACGCGATTTTTGTGACCTTCCGTGTTATGGGCAAAAATTATGATGCTGCCATTTTAGCGGCTGGGCATTGTGGTTTTGGTTTAGGGGCGACTCCGACCGCGATTGCTAATATGCAAGCGGTAACCGATAAGTTTGGACCATCTCATTTGGCATTCTTAGTGGTGCCAATGGTCGGTGCATTCTTTATTGATATTGTGAATGCACTCGTGATCAAACTTTACCTATGGTTACCTATTTTTCCAACGATCGGTGGGTAACATTTTTTAAAAACAATAATATATAGCAGGTATTGCCGTGACATTGTTCACGGCAATTTTCATTTTAAGGCGTTATTTAAGTATGGGGAGTATTTAAGCGTGGCTGTATTGCTCTCGCTCAGGGAGCCATCTCTCGATAATTTGTTGGGCATTGTCAGGGTAATGTTGTTGGATATGTCGAGCAATCCGTTGTACTTCTGGCAACATATATTGGTCACGAAGTAGGTCAGCAACTTTAAAATCTGCATTACCTGTTTGTCTGGTGCCGAGTAATTCACCAGGGCCTCGGATTTCAAGATCTTTTTGGGCAATGACAAAGCCATCATTACTATCACGTAAGACTTGTAAGCGTTGTTTGGCGGTATGTGTCATTGGTGTCTTATAGAGCAATACACAGTGCGAGGCGATAGCCCCACGTCCGACTCGGCCTCTTAATTGATGTAATTGTGCCAGCCCAAGGCGCTCAGGATTATCAATAATCATCAAACTTGCGTTAGGGACGTCAACCCCGACTTCAATAACGGTAGTTGCTACAAGCAGTTGAATTTCATTATTTTTAAAAGCAGCCATAACGCTTTGTTTTTCTGATGATTTCATTCTGCCATGAACTAATCCAACTTTTAGCTCGGGTAACGCTAAAGCCAGTTCTTCACTGGTAACTTGTGCTGCCTGCGCTTCTAATAACTCGGACTCATCAATTAGCGTACAGACCCAATAAGCTTGTCGCCCTTCGTCAATACAGGCTTGTCTGACGCGTTCAATAATATCGTTTCGTCTTGTATCTGGAATAGCGACAGTAGTGACCGGTGTTCGACCCGGAGGAAGTTCATCAATAACGGAGGTGTCTAAGTCTGCATAAGCCGTCATAGCTAACGTGCGTGGGATTGGCGTAGCGGTCATAATCAATTGATGTGGATGAAAGCCTTGTTGTTCACCCTTCTCTCGCAGAGCGAGGCGCTGATGTACTCCAAAGCGGTGTTGTTCATCAATAACAATCAATCCTAATGATTTAAATTTGATTTGTTCTTGAAATATGGCATGTGTACCGACCACCATCGCAACTTCGCCATTGGCAATGGCTTCTTGTTGCTGCTGGCGTGCTTTACCTTTTTGTTTACCAGCAAGCCAACCAACTTGGAGACCCATAGGTTCAAGCCATTGTTTGAAGGTATTGACGTGTTGTTCAGCGAGTATCTCGGTGGGGGCCATTAACGCAACTTGTTGACCATTTTCAATCGCACAAATGGCAGCTAGCGCTGCAACAAGGGTTTTTCCTGATCCAACATCCCCTTGAATTAATCGCATCATGGGGGCATCTTTCATTAAGTCCTGTTCAATTTCAGCGACAACCCGATTTTGGGCATTCGTTGGTGAAAATGGTAACTGTGCTAATAATTGGGACTTTAATTTTCCAGTTGGTGTTAATGATTTGGCATAAAGGCGTTCATTGCCTGCTCGGATCGCTAACATACTCAAATGGTGAGCTAACAATTCTTCGAGTATGAGCCGTTTTTGTGCAGGATGATGGCCTTTTTCAAGTTCACTTAACTCAACATCTGGCGGTGGGTTGTGTAGCAAACGAATCGCATCAGGTAAGCTGATTAAACCACGACTAAGTTCATCCGGTAGAAGTTCTTTAATATTTCCGCTTTCAAGCATCCCGAGTGCTTGATCCATTACTTTTCTCAGTGTTATTTGACGAACACCTTCAGTGGTGGGGTAAACTGGCGTCAAATTTTCCTGAAGGGTAATATTATCGGTATCTTGAGATACTTTATATTCGGGATGAATAATTTCAGGCCCTTGCATGCCTCGGCGGACTTCACCGTAGGCGGTCACGCTGCGCCCTTCAGCTAAATTATTTTTCATTGCAGCAGAAAAATTAAAGAAGCGTAACGTCAAATTTCCAGTTCCATCACTGATGAGACAAGTCATCATTTTTTTACGACCAAATAGTACTTTGGTTTGTAAAACTTCGCCTGTCACTGTTGCCGTCGTACCAGGAAGAAGATCGCGAATTTGATAAAGGCGGGTATGGTCTTCATAGCGAAGAGGAAAATGTAATAGCAGATCTTGAACAGTGTTCAAACCTATCTTACTCATTTTTTCTGACTGGCTGGCACCAACGCCATGTAAGGAGGTCAGTGAAATGGTATCAAGTAGCCCACTATTCATGGTTTCGTCCTTAATCTTATACTCGCAATGCTTCAAGTTACGGCGGAATTCAGTTTTTCCGAGTCATAGGTTTTGGGTAATTAATGAATCTTATTCTTTGTAGTTTGATTTTTTATTTCGTTGTTGCATTTGCGCCCACCATTCATCGTCGGCTTCAATTTGCCCTATATTATTAATGTAAGGGCGAGCAAGTCCTTTACGCTTAGAGACCTCAGCTAAGACAGGATAGCCACCTTCAAACAACCATTCTTGCTGTTCTTCTTCAGATAATAAACTATGTTCTCTTTCATACATTCCTGCGAGCTGACGTTGGCGCTGTGCTTCATATAAAATAAGTGCAGAGGCGACAGAAACATTAAGAGACTGCACCATCCCAGCCATTGGAATAATGATGTGTTGATCTGCGAGAGCTAAGGCTCTAGGCGAAATGCCTTTTTTTTCTTGTCCCATCATAATACAGGTTGGGCGGGTATAATCAATTTCACGAAAATCTACGGCGTGATCGGATAGATTAGTCGCTAAAACCTGCATATTCTGTGATTTTATTGAGAAAATAGCTTCTTCGGTAGATTGGTGAGAGATGACTTTTACCCAGCTATTACTACCAGCGGCGGAAGAGACAGATAGTTTGACGTGTTGATCAGGCCAAATCCCATGGATTTGATGTATACCTACAGCGTCTGCACTGCGAACAATGGCAGAAACGTTATGAGGCTTATGAATTTCTTCAAGGCAAATGGTTAGGTCGGGCTGCCGCATCGCCATCATTTGGCAAATGCGGCGATAGCGGCGTTCATTCATAGTTAATTAGAGTATCTTGTTAATTAATATATCGTTAGTTACGATTTCGACTGACTCGCAGAACATCAGGCATAATACGTATTTTGCGCATAACATTGGCCAATTGGACACGATTTTTCGTGGTCAGACGGATAAAGGCGCAATAGACACGGCCATCTTTTTCTTCGGTATTCATGCTTTGAATGCTTGAGTTCGCATCATTAATAGCTGCGGTCAAGTTAGCAAGTGCACCTTGATGGTTAATCATGTCGACTTTGATTTCTGCAATGAAATCTGTGTCAGTTTCGTTATCCCATTCTACCGCCATAAATTTATCGGGCTCTTTTTGGTAGCCTCTAATATTACGGCATGATTCATGGTGAATAACTAACCCTTTACCGGGGCTGATATGGGCGATGATTGGGTCCCCAGGAATAGGGCGACAACATTTTGCGAATGTAATCAAGACACCATCAGCACCTTTGATCGATAATTTACTACGACTTTCGACGATGATTTGGTCGTCAGGAGTGGTTTGCGGGTTGTTCTGTAAGTTACGCGCAACCACCACACTCATGGCATTACCTAAACCAATTTCAGCCAATAAATCATCGATAGAATGCAGTTTCATGCGAGCCAATTCAGCATCAATATTGGCTTGCGGTACATCACTTAATTTATTTCCAGCACCGAGTGCGTGGTTTAATAACCGACGACCTAAATTAACCGAGTCTTCTCGTTTTAAATTTTTCAGTAATTGACGTATTTTGGCGCGAGCTTTAGAACTGACCACAAAGTTGAGCCAAGCTGCATTCGGTCTTGCGCCCGGCGCGGTGATAATTTCAACCGTTTGACCACTCGTCAGCGATTGAGACAGTGGATAAGGTTGACGGTCAACGCGGGCACCAACACAGGCATGACCAATATCGGTATGTACCGCATAGGCAAAGTCAACGGGTGTTGCGCCAGTGGGTAATTCGACAATACGACCTTCTGGTGTGAACACATAAATTTCATCAGGGAATAAGTCTGATTTCACACTCTCAATAAATTCAAAAGAACTTCCTGCGCTTTGTTGGAGCTCAAGTAAGCTTTGCATCCAGCGTTGGGCTCTAACTTGTGCAGTTGTGCCTTGTTCGCCTTGTTCTTTATAGGCCCAGTGTGCAGCTACCCCCATTTCAGCCATTTGATCCATATCTTCAGTACGGATTTGAACTTCAACAGGTACGCCGTGTGGCCCAATTAATGAGGTATGCAAAGATTGATAGCCATTCGCTTTGGGTATTGCAATATAGTCTTTAATACGTCCTGGACGAGGTTTATACAGGCTGTGCATTTGGCCTAAAACGCGATAGCAAGTATCGACATCTTTAACAATCACTCTAAAGGCATAGATATCCATAATTGAATGGAATCGCTGCTCTTTTTGATGCATTTTACGATAAATAGAGTAAAGATGCTTTTCGCGCCCACTGACTCGGCACGGTACACCAGCCTCTGTTAATCGACCGTCAATTTCAGAGAGGATTTTTTGGATCATCTCTTTACGGTTACCACGAGCCGCTTTGACAACTTCTTTGATAACACGATAGCGGTTTGGATACAGAGCTTCAAAACCGAGCTCTTCTAACTCAGTTTTAATATGGTGTATACCTAGTCGGTGTGCTAGGGGGCTATAAATCTCTAATGTTTCACGCGCAATACGTCGACGCTTATCTGGCCTTAATGAGCCAAGCGTGCGCATATTGTGAGTGCGGTCTGCCAGTTTTATCAAAATAACCCGGATGTCTTTTACCATCGCCATGATCATTTTGCGGAAGTTTTCTGCTTGAGCTTCTTTTTTGTCGCGAAAATTTAATTTATCAAGTTTGGATACGCCTTCGACAAGACCGGCGACAGTAGTTCCAAACAATTGCTCTATATCCTGAAATGTCGCTGGAGTATCTTCAATCACATCATGAAGTAGCGCGGCCATTAATGTCTCATGATCCAAGCGCATTTCAGCTAAAATACAAGCAACAGCAACCGGGTGAGTAATATAAGGCTCACCACTTGAACGGGTTTGTCCTTCATGGGCATCCCGTGCAACGACATAGGCTTTTCTCAGTAATTCAATCTGCTCTTTAGGAAGATATTTTTGAATGACTAGATTAAGGCTTTCAAACAGATACAAGGCAGACCCACCTTAGTGATTAGCGACGACCTTCAGCGATAGCAGATACTGCCTGCATTTCAGCCGCTTCTTGCTCTTGCTGCTCTTGACGCTCACGGACATCTAAAATGTGACCGTTAATTAAACCTTCTTCTATTTCACGTAGCGCGATAACCGTATATTTATCATTTTCTTCAGGAACGAGAGCGTCTTTACCACCAGTTTGTAACTGACGAGCTCTACGTGCTGCGACCAATACGAGGTCAAAACGGTTACCAATTTTCTCTACTGCATCTTGAACAGTTACGCGTGCCATAAGTGTGCTACTCCAAAGAAATAAAAAATGACCTGATATGATACTGAAACTATTCTCAGTCTGCTAGTAATTTGCTGATTAAAGCATCATATCTCTGAATTTGACGCTCTAATTTTAAACGCTCAGTACGTATAATTGATTGTAGATCGCTTAATGCCGTATTGAAATCATCATTAACAATGAGGTAATCATACTCATTATAATGTTCAATTTCACCAACAGCTTGCGACATACGTTTTTCAATGACTTCATCACTATCTTGGCCTCGGCCACGAAGTCGACGATAAAGCTCATCTTTTGACGGAGGGAGTATAAAAATACTACGCGCTGCGGGCATTTTATCTCGAATTTGTTGCGCTCCCTGCCAATCAATATCAAGAAAAACATCAACACCACTTTTGAGTACATCTTCAATGATAGGTTTAGATGTTCCATAGTAGTTTCCAAAAACACAAGCGTGTTCTAAAAACTCATTATTTTCGGCCATCTGTATGAAATCAGCTTCAGAAACAAAAAAGTAGTGCTCACCATGAACTTCTCCTGGGCGCGCTGCTCTTGTTGTATGAGAAACAGAAACTTGAGTGTCATACAATGGTTGCGTCTTCAACAGAGCCTGGATCAGACTTGATTTACCTGCACCGCTAGGGGCGGAAATTATATATAACGTGCCTTGTATCATGATGGTTTCTTGAATAATCGAGGGTTAAACATAAAAGATAGTGATAAACCTCACATAGTATACACGTACTTAACCTAACATGCAGCGTTATCAATAAATCATGGATAGCTGAAAATAAAATTTAATTCATAGCCGAATTGTGAACAGGTTCCAAAAATTAATTTTATTCCCATGAAATTAACATTTGTTTTGCGAAGCGTTTTGCAATTCGTTGTATTTATAGCAGATGGTAACGAAAAAGCACTTCATGATTAAGGCCGAGGATAAATTTTTAGGGCAATAAATGATAACAAGGAATAGTTATGGCTTGTGCCACAAGGAAACGTATTTTAATTGTAATTTATTATATAAGCGTATTAATAATCACATTCGGTAGTGGGATTAAATTGGCTCAAGCCTCAAAAGTTGAATCAAAAGAAATTAATAGTGATTGCCATACGCGAAATATGACTCTATTCGCTAAAGAAAATTATAAATTGGGTGAACAATTACAACAGTGGAATGAAGCGTATCGTTTAGCGGGGAATAGTCCGGTGAACGATGAAATTTATGATCAACTTTTTGATAAGTGGCAGCGTCGGCAACGTTGCCAAAATTTATCAGATGTTCTCTCTGCAGTGAATATCTCGCAACAATCTGATTTGATTAAGCATCCTATTCCTCATACTGGTTTAAAAAAGCTTAATGAAACTGAGATAAATACTTGGATAAGTTCTCGTAACGAGATTTGGTTACAACCGAAAATTGACGGTGTTGCCGTTAGTTTAGTGTATGAAAGAGGGCGACTTGTTTCTGTTATTAGCCGAGGAAATGGTATTGAAGGGCTAAATTGGCGTGAGAAAGCGAATTTTATTCCAGCTATCCCGAAAAAAATTGCTACGCAGGAACCATTATTAGTCTTACAAGGAGAAATTTATTGGAAGCTGGCTAACCATGTACAAGAAAAGTATGGGGGAATGAATGCAAGAAACAAGATTGCAGGTTGGCTAATGCGAAAAATTTCACCTATTCAAATAGAAAATGATATCGATATATTTATATGGGCTTGGCCAGAAGGGCATCCAAAATATGAAATACAACTTGGGCGACTAACTGAATTAGGTTTTGCATCGGCGGAAAAATATAGCCATAAAATTGAGAACATAGCGCAAGTAAAACAATGGCGTGAGCATTACTATCGTAGCCAAATGCCTTTTGCAACAGATGGTATTGTATTAAAAAGCTTTCCCCCACCAAAAATTACTGCATGGCAGCCAAGTCAAAATAGTTGGGCGATCGCATGGAAATATCCATTGCAGAGTGTTGTTTCAGAAATTAAAGACTTGCAGTTTCGTGTCGGACGAACGGGACTTGTTAGTGTAGTTTCAATTATAGAACCTATCGAAATAGACAGTAAAATAGTGCGTAAAGTAAATGTGGGATCTCTAAATACATGGAAGAAGAAGGATTTATTGGTTGGCGATCAGGTGCAAGTTTCTTTAGCGGGTCATGGTGCACCTAAAATTGAGAATGTTGTTTGGCGTTTAAAAAAGCGTCAATATCCTGATACTACCAAACTTGAACAGTTTCATTTTTTAAGTTGTTTGAGGTATTCGCCTGATTGTTTTCAGCAGTTTACTGCAAGGTTAACGTGGCTTGGCAAGCAAATTAAAATTAAAGGGGTGAGTGAGGCAACTTGGCGGTTATGGGTTGAAAATTATGGCATCACGCAGCTTACAACTTGGTTATCTCCTCATTGGCAGCAACAGTTACCAAATACGAGAAAAACAGCTCAATTTATCAATCAATTGCAAGTCGCCATGTCGCAACCATTAGGTCTATGGTTAAAAGGCTTTGGTATTCCATTGAAGCAACAACAAATTATGAAAATAAAAAGTTTAGATATGATTTTTAATTCTACTTTTTTAAAAGATATAAATGTATCTAAGAACCAAAAGAAAAAACTAAACCAGTGGTTAGGAGAGCCTGAGATACAAAAACTATTGCAGATACTGCAAGAAGTAAAACAAACAGGCCATTAATTATATAATGAATTAATGGCTTATAGTGATGGATTATGTATGTTTTTTTAGGTTTAATCTTGATTTTCGTAATTGAAAATAGGTAATCCTAAGCGGTAACGTATTGCGATTAACCTAGCACTCAAACCTGTTACTAATGTAATAATCACCACAATATCTTGTGGGAGAGGGGTGTAAAGTAATCCAATATAAATCCATGCCGCAGCAAATGAAACGCCAGCATAGACTTCTTTTTGGAAAACAAGCGGAATAGTATTACACAGCATATCTCTGAGTACGCCGCCAAATACACCCGTTATTACCGCCGCAATTGCTGCAATAATAGGGCTATAATTCATATCTAGTGCGATTTGAGCACCAAGAATAGAAAAAACAATTAAGCCAATTGCATCAAGGATAAGAAAGAGTCGTCGTAAATGCTTCATCATCGGCGCTATCCACATAGTGACGACAGCAGCGCCTGCTACAGTGAGGATATACTCAGGGTGTTTAACCCAACCCAAAGGATAGTGACCAAGAAGAATGTCACGTACAGAGCCACCGCCAATAGCGGTTGCTGAGGCGATAATAATGACACCGAAGACATCCATTTTGCGACGACCCGCGGCAAGAGCACCGGTCATGGCTTCTGCGGTAATACCTATTATATAGAGAACACTTAATAACATAATGGTTTTATTCAATACTAAAGTTATTGCTAAAGGGTAATATGCCTTGCGTAAATTCTCGACTGAGATTTTCTAGTATCTCGCATGACAGATTAGTTAAAGTAATCCGATAGTCTGTGTTAAATGATGTTAAAGGATAACAGATTGAATAGTCAATTACCTTATAAAGAAACACGTATAACCGATGACAAAAGAAGTCATCAACTTACTAACATTAATGTTTGGACGCCTGATAGTCAGTGGTTAGCGTATGATGTTCGCCCTAGTGGCAGTTCATTTACGGGGTTATCAATAGAAAAAATTCATGTGAAGACAAAGCAGCAAGTCGAAATTTATCGTGCAAAGTATGGTTCACATGTTGGCGTGGTGACGGTCAGTGCTGAGAACCCACCGCGATATGCATTTATTCATGGTCCTGAACACCCTGATGAGCACTGGCAATATGATTTTCATCATAGAAGGGGGGTATATGTTAATGATGGCGAGCTTAATGTGGCTCATGGTATTGATGCTATGTGTATCACGCCTCCCTATATTGTAGGCGCCCTGAGAGGGGGGACTCATGTACATGTGTTTAGCCCTGACGGAAAATGGTTGAGTTTTACCTATAATGACCATGTTATGCATGAGCTTGGCGTGCAGTATGACCAACGCAATGTCGCTGTGGCAGTGCCTGCGGGTAGGGTGAGTGTCGAGCCCAAACGACATGCAAGAGAATACAGCGGCGATTATTTTTGCAGTGTAGTGAGTGTCACAACACAGATGCCTAAACCAGATAGTAATGAAATTAGCCGAGCCTATGAAGAAGGGTGGATAGGGCAGCATGGCTATTTAAACGCTTCTGGGCAGTGGCAGGAAAGGGCTTTAGCGTTTATGGGTGATACCCATGCGAATAATGGTGATGTTATCCCTGAAATTTATATTGTTGACCTTCCTAATGATGCTGAAAATTTTAAAATAGCAGGAGATCAGCCAATTCAAGGAACTGAGTTTAGTTTGCCGTCGCCCCCTAAAAGTGTTTATCAAAGGCGGCTGACTTTTACACATAAAAGAAAATATCCAGGGTTAGCTAAACAGCCGAGGCATTGGCTTAGGTCATCACCAGATGGAAAGTTTATTGCTTGCTTAATGCTTGATGATAATGAAATCGTCCAGTTGTGGTTAGTTTGTACAATCACG
Source organism: Providencia sp. (assembly GCF_052096715.1). Lineage (NCBI taxonomy): Bacteria > Pseudomonadati > Pseudomonadota > Gammaproteobacteria > Enterobacterales > Morganellaceae > Providencia > Providencia sp. The sequence continues at coordinate 43,156 of NZ_JBQDNB010000005.1, read as the reverse complement.
GGTGAACTTTTTCAAATTACATATGGGGCATTATCCATACAATCGGCTTTTAATTGGGATAGTAGAGGTGAGTATATTTGTTTTGTTTATGATAATTGTGTTGTGCGTTGTCAGATCAGTACTGGTGAATTACAGGCGTTAACAGCGCGAACAGAGCTAGCACCTGTCGCTGATGCGATAGTATTTTCCCCTAATGACCGTTTAATTGCTTTTATGCGTGACGTGGATGGTTTTAGGCAATTATATATGGTTGAGACTGGGCTTGGGTAATTGGGGCATCATTTTATATTTGTAATTATTATGAATAGAGAGATGAATATGCTTCATTTTTCTATTCGTTATATTTTATCTCGAAAGATTTAATCAAATGACTATAAAATTTTCATAAATTATAAATAAATGCATTGAATGGGTTTATAACGACTAAAGTCGACTATAAACTAAGTGTATTGTTTTATTGAATTTATATCTTAAGAAAAGTAATTTTATTGAGTTAAATTTGATAATGAGTAGATGAAAGCCACCTATAAATGATGGTTATATACTGCGTGAATTATATGAAACATCAATTATTAAAATTTTATTTATTAGTATTAATTAAAACTCAATACAAAATAGTGTATGAAAATATATGAATGAGCTAGATTATATATTTTAGTTATTGTTCTGTAATATTCGTTGTGACATGTTCATGACTTTTTTCTTTTTTATCAAGCTCTTCAATTCGTTTTTTGGGTGAGTCAGCGCTTGAGTTATTATCTGATTTTGCATAATCGAGGGGAATTAAAAGCGTATCCATGACCATTGAAAATGGTAAATCGATAGCTAGCAACGGTTTAACAACCCAGCCGGTTTCTTCATCTTTAATCATTTTAATACTGTTTTTAGAGCCAGGATAATAACCTTCTGTTGGTCCCGCATGTGTCATAATGCTTGAGCATCCACATAATATAAATGGAGTCATAAGAGCGAATAATTTTACAAAAATTAAATTCGGCATATCATTTTTCAGCCTGTATTTAGATTGTGATTTCTAACAGTTGTTTATCATAACGAAAAACAAAAAATTCACAATCACAGTGTTGTACTATTATTTGAACATAGAATATTGCTAATTGTTCATTTGCTGTATTAAATCCAGATAGTTGTGAATAAAGTTAATGAATAGAGGTTAATTAGGTCGTTATTTGTTATCAATTAGAAAGTTCGACAGTATTAACTCATTAATTAGTCTTGAACTGTGCTCTATTGCACATATTACTCTATTCCTATTTGGCATAATCGATTCAGTTGTATGTTTTGTCATCGATTTTATTTTTGTTTTTTGGGTAACTTGTCGTCAAAAGGATAGCGGTCTATGAGTGAATTGGCTCTTACTGTGAGTTTGTTGGCGTTGGCTGCCGCACTGGGTTTATGGATTGGTAACTGGAAGATCCGTAATGTCGGACTGGGGATTGGAGGCGTTTTATTTGGCGGGATCATTGTTGGCCACTTCTCTCAAAGTTATGGTTTGCAGCTTAATAAAGATATGCTGCATTTTATTCAAGAATTTGGCCTGATACTATTTGTTTACACTATTGGTATTCAGGTTGGCCCCGGTTTTTTCTCATCCCTACGCGTATCTGGCTTAAAGCTTAATGGTTTTGCGTTGATGATTGTCGTGTTAGGCGCTGTTGTTACTGCGATTATCTATAAAATTTCAAATATTCCACTTCCGATTATTTTAGGTATTTTCTCTGGAGCTGTAACTAATACGCCATCTTTAGGTGCTGGTCAGCAAATTTTAACTGATTTAGGTTCTGATCCTAACCTCGTAGGCCAAATGGGGATGGGCTATGCCATGGCTTATCCGATGGGTATCTGTGGGATTCTACTGGTGATGTGGCTTGTCCGTGTTATTTTTAGGATTGCAGTCGATAAGGAAGCCTCGACATTTAACAGTGCTAATTTTCAGCAGCGGGATACGTTGCAAACAATGAATATTGCTGTTCGAAATGCAAATTTAGACGGATTGATGATGCAGGACATTCCTCTATTAGGTAGTGAGGAAATTGTTTGTTCAAGATTAAAACGTGGTGAGACATTGATGGTGCCACAGCCTACTTCTGAAATTCATTTAGGTGATTTACTCCATGTTGTTGGGCAAAAAGAAGATTTGAATAAAGTACGTTTGATCTTAGGTGAAGAAGTTGATGCATCATTATCGACCTCTAGTCCTGTGCTGCATTCGGTACGCGTTGTTGTGACTAATGATAAGGTCTTAAGTAAGCGGTTAAAGGATCTTAATCTTAAACAAAAATATGATGTGGTTGTCACTCGCTTAAATCGTACAGGTATTGATCTAGTTGCAAATAATAATTCTATTTTGCAATTTGGGGACATTCTCAATATTGTCGGTCGTCCTGAATCTATCGAAGCGGTTACAGCTTTGCTTGGAAACGCAAAACAAAAACTACAACAAGTCCAAATGTTGCCAGTTTTTATTGGTATTGGGTTGGGGGTTGTTTTAGGATCAATTCCAGTATTTGTACCCGGTTTCCCCGCAGCGTTAAAGCTTGGGCTTGCAGGAGGTCCGCTTGTTATTGCGCTGATCTTAGGACGTATTGGTACTATTGGAAGACTTTATTGGTTTATGCCACCAAGTGCTAACCTTGCTTTGAGAGAGCTCGGTATTGTGATGTTCCTTGCTGTGGTTGGATTAAACTCTGGTGGTGATTTTATTGATACCTTAATAAAAGGTGATGGGTTAACTTGGATTGGCTATGGTTTGCTTATCACATTTATTCCGTTGTTTATTACGGGTGTTGTGGCACGAGTGTTTGGCAAAATGAATTACTTGAGCTTATGTGGTGTACTCGCGGGTTCAATGACAGACCCTCCTGCTCTTGCATTCGCTAATAATATACATCCAACAAGTGGTGCCCCTGCATTGTCTTATGCAACCGTTTATCCTCTAGCGATGTTCTTGCGAATAATCTCCCCTCAATTGCTTGCCATATTATTTTGGACCATATGATAATCTAGAAATAAAAATAAAAGCTCTCTGTTAAAAACAGGGAGCTTATTGTTTTATATAATTTTTTTTTGGTTTTGCTAACTTATATTATTTCAATAATTTAAAATTTTTCGTATTTAAAACATAAATATTGAAAATATATGTGCTTCTGTATTCAATTTCATCAGTGTTATTCGAATAGTATTAGGACATATAGCGCTAAAAAGCACGCTTGTTCAAGCAATGACGATATGAAAATAGTGTTTTAATAGACCTGAATGATATTCGTATTGAAAGAAACATTTGATTTCAATTACGGAGTTCTCGCTAATTTTTGCCCTTTCTTTATGAAAGGGCTTTTTTTGTTTGTTATTCAGGTATTTTGTTTAGAACCTATTGTTTAAGGCCTATTACTTAGTCGCCATTATTTAAAATTTATTACTTAATAGCGATAATAAATAATGGCATTCAAAACAGCAAGTTAGCAGGGAACTGTTTGATATGCCTTTTCAAGTTCTTCTGCCAGTATTTTAATGCCCTGCTCAATTTTTTCGGGTTCAGGTACATAATTCATGCGCATACATTGGTGTGCATGTGGCCAATCTTCTTCGATTCCAGGGAAAAAATAATGCCCTGGCACCATCAAAACGCCACGTTTTTTCAAGCGCTGATAAAGTTCTAGGCAACTAATTGGCAAATCTTTAAACCATAACCACAAGAAGATAGCGCCTTCAGGTTTGTGAATAAGGCATTTATCTTCAGGTATATAACGACGAATAATTTGAATTGCTTCTTCAACGCGTTGTTTATAAAACGGTCCAATTACATTTTTGGAGAGCGCAAATAAGTCATCTCGCTTAAGCATTTCAAGTGCTAATGCGGGGCCGATACCACCGGGTGCGAGGCTGATAATTCCATTTATATTACTCACCGCTTCAATAATTTCTTCGTTAGCAATAATTATTCCGCAACGAGAGCCGGGTAGGCCAAGCTTCGATAAGCTCATGCATAGAATAACGTTTTCATTCCAAAAGGGTGTCGCATCGCTAAAAATAATACCAGGGAAAGGGACACCGTAAGCATTATCAAGCAGTAAAGGAATATTATGCTGTTTAGCGAGTTGATCTAAGTGTTCAACCTCTTCATCTGTGATGACATTACCTGTTGGATTCGTTGGGCGAGAGACGCAAATAACGCCAATATCATCAGTAACTTCTAATGTATTAAAATCGACGCGATATTTAAATTGGCCATTAGGTAAAAATTCAATTTGCGGCTTGTTAGCGACAAAAAGGTCGCCATCTAGCCCTGAGTCAGCGTAGCCAACATATTCAGGGGCTAGAGGAAATAGAACTTTACGGGTGATACCATCTTCAAAGCGACCAGCAAGCAAGTTAAATAGATAGAAAAACGCACTTTGGCTACCGTTGGTTAGTGCGATATTTTTCGCACTGATATTCCAGCCTAGTTTTGCGTTTAGAGTTGCCGCTAGCGCTTTCAACATGGCATCTTTGCCCTGTGGACCATCATAGTTACATAGAGTGTCTGTTAATTGACCATTTTCACACATCTCAGCTAACAAAGTTTGGAAGTATTTATCCATTTCAGGAATGTGAGCAGGATTACCACCACCAAGCATAATAGCGCCAGGAGTTCTTATGCCTTCATTCAAGTCTTTCATCAACAGTGAAATCCCTGAATTTTTAGCGAATTTATTACCAAATTTAGAAAATATCATCTCATTTATTCACATATGTTTATTAGATTGTTAATGGAATTTTAAACATACCCTGCCGGGCACCAGAGTTCAATAGCTCATTTATGTGCCTATATGAAACAAATGACCAACTAATCTTTATGAATTGGTTTTTTGGATTGATATTTTAATTAATAGTAGAGTGTTTCTCTTATTATGAGTATTGGTTCATCCATAAATACTGATTTATTTAAATTGACAACAATTAACCAAATGGTCATTTATCAGACCAGTTGCCTGCATAAATGCGTAACAAGTGATTGATCCTACAAATTTGAACCCCCGTTTTTTGAGTGCTTTAGATAAGTCTTTAGAAAGATCTGTTTCAGCCGGAATTTGAGAAGATTCTGTCCAATTGTTAATGATGGGTTGATGATTAACGAAACTCCAGATAAAAGTTGCGAAGTCTTCACCATTTTCAGCCATGTTTAGATAAGCCTTAGCATTTGCGATGATTGCATTAATTTTTGGTCTGTGTCGAATGATCCGTGGGTCTTGCATAAGGCGTTCAACATCGGCTTCATCCATAGTTGAAATACGTTCAGGATCAAAGTGATAAAATAGCTCACGATAGCCTTGGCGTTTTTTTAAAATTGTGTACCAAGATAACCCCGCTTGTTGGCCTTCTAAGCAGATCATTTCAAATAAATGTTGGTTATCTCTATTGGGCTTTCCCCATTCTTTATCATGATAGGCGATATAATCAGGGTCTTGGTTTACCCATTGGCAGCGAGTGAGTGACGTATCCATTTTTCATCCTTTTTTTTATCTGATATGTTTGCTTCAATATTTAGAATATTTATACTGTATAAATAACCAGTTTAAAAGAGAGAATAGAATTTTTTTTTATTTTTAGAATAAATACAGACAGATTGGGTGCTGTATATCTAGCGGTCAAAGGGTATACTGGCGTACTTCCTATAATTTAACGTATCGCGTGCGGATCTAACATGCAAAAGTTTGATACCAAAACCTTCCAAGGTCTTATCCTGACATTACAGGACTATTGGGCGCGTCAAGGCTGTACCATTGTTCAACCACTGGACATGGAAGTCGGCGCAGGCACTTCTCACCCAATGACATGTTTACGTGCACTAGGCCCTGAGCCTATTGCTGCGGCTTATGTTCAGCCTTCTCGCCGACCTACTGATGGTCGCTATGGTGAAAATCCAAATCGCCTACAGCATTATTATCAATTTCAGGTGATCATCAAGCCATCTCCAGACAACATCCAAGAGCTCTATCTTGGTTCCTTAAAAGAGCTCGGTGTTGACCCAACCGTACATGATATCCGTTTTGTTGAGGATAACTGGGAAAATCCAACGCTAGGTGCTTGGGGGTTGGGTTGGGAAGTGTGGCTAAATGGTATGGAAGTCACTCAATTTACGTATTTCCAACAGGTCGGTGGCCTTGAATGTAAGCCTGTCACGGGCGAAATCACTTATGGTCTTGAGCGTTTGGCGATGTATATCCAAGGCGTTGACAGTGTATATGACCTTGTTTGGTGCGATGGCCCATTGGGTAAAACAACGTATGGTGATATCTATCATCAAAACGAAGTTGAGCAATCCACCTATAACTTTGAATATGCTAATGTAGATTTCTTATTTACATGCTTTGATGAGTATGAAAAAGAAGCACAATATCTGCTGGCCTTGGAGTCGCCTTTGCCACTTCCTGCCTATGAACGCATATTGAAAGCCGCTCATACTTTTAACTTACTGGATGCCCGTAAGGCTATTTCAGTCACAGAACGCCAGCGCTATATTTTACGCATTCGTACCCTTACTAAAGGGGTTGCTGAAGCTTATTATGCTTCTCGCGAAGCGCTTGGATTCCCTATGTGTCATAAGAATTAAGAGGCTGTCATGACTCAACAGACTTTCCTTGTGGAAATCGGCACAGAAGAGTTACCGCCGAAGGCTCTTCGTTCATTAGCCGAATCATTTGCCGTAAATTTTACATCTGAACTTGATAGCGCTGATATTGCCCATGGTTCAGTCAGCTGGTTTGCCGCTCCTCGCCGTTTAGCATTAAAAGTGGCTGATTTAGCATCTTCTCAACCGGATCGCGAAGTTGAAAAACGCGGACCTGCAATTTCGCAGGCTTTTGGGGCTGATGGTCAACCGACTAAAGCTGCTGAAGGCTGGGCGCGTGGTTGTGGAATTACGGTTGATCAAGCAGAACGTTTGACGACAGATAAAGGTGAATGGTTACTTTATCGTGCTCAAATGAAAGGCCAATCAGTCAGTGAATTATTGATTGATATGGTGAGCCGCTCTCTTGCGAAGCTGCCTATTCCAAAATTAATGCGTTGGGGAGATAAAGAAACCCAATTCGTGCGCCCTGTTCATACGGTCACGTTGCTTCTTGGTAGTGATGTCGTTGAAGGCGAAATTCTTGGTATTAAGAGCGGCCGTACAATCCGCGGTCACCGTTTTATGGGTGAAGCTGAATTTACTATTGATAACGCTGAGCAATACCCAACGATACTGCGTGAGCGCGGTAAAGTCATTGCTGACTATGAAGAACGTAAAGCAATTATTAAAGCAGGTGCCGAAAAAGCGGCTGCAGCATTAGGTGGTAAAGCAGATTTAACAAGTAGTCTGCTTGAAGAAGTGGCTTCATTAGTTGAATGGCCTGTTGTATTAACCGCTAAATTTGAAGAGAAATTTTTAGAAGTTCCTTCAGAAGCCTTAGTTTATACAATGAAAGGCGATCAGAAATATTTCCCTGTTTATGATAATGCAGGCAAATTAATGCCTAACTTTATCTTTGTGACTAATATTGAATCTTCTGATCCTCAGCAAATTATTTCGGGGAATGAAAAAGTTGTGCGTCCGCGTTTAGCAGATGCTGAGTTTTTCTTTAAGTCCGATCGTAAACACCGCTTAGAAGATAATTTACCGCGCTTAGAAACTGTTTTATTCCAAAAACAACTAGGTACGCTGCGTGATAAAACTAATCGTTTAGAAGCATTAGCAGGCTGGATTGCAGGCAAAATAGGTGCAGATGTTAATCATGCTACTCGTGCGGGTTTATTAGCTAAATGTGACTTGATGACTAATATGGTTTTTGAGTTTACTGATACTCAAGGTGTTATGGGGATGCATTATGCACGCCATGACGGTGAGTCAGAAGATGTTGCATTAGCGCTAAAAGAACAATACCAACCGCGTTTTGCTGGTGATGAACTGCCTTCTACTGATGTATCTGCGGCTCTTGCGCTCGCTGAAAAAATGGATACGCTTGCCGGTATTTTCGGTATTGGTCAGCACCCTAAAGGGGATAAAGACCCGTTTGCTTTGCGTCGAGCTGCACTGGGTGTTCTGCGTATTATCGTTGAAAAAGATTATCAGCTTGATCTTGTTGAAATGACACAAGAAGCTGCTCGTCTGTATGGCGATAAGCTAACCAATGAAAATGTAGTCAACGATGTTGTTGAGTTTATGCTTGGTCGTTTCCGATCTTGGTACCAAGAGCTTGGCTTTAGTATCGATACTATTCAAGCGGTATTGGCTCGCCGTCCAACACAACCAGCCGATTTTGATGCTCGAGTTAAGGCTGTGTCTCACTTCCGTTCTTTAGATGAAGCACAAGCATTAGCGGCCGCTAACAAGCGTGTATCTAATATTCTTAGCAAATCTGATGAAAAATTAGGTGATAGCGTTTTAGCATCCGTTCTTAAAATGCCAGAAGAAGTTAAGCTTGCGACTCATGTAGTGGTATTACAAGAAAAACTAGCTCCAATGTTTGCTGATAGAAATTATCAAGAAGCATTGTCTGAGTTGGCTTCTTTACGTGATGTTGTTGATGAGTTTTTTGCAAGTGTGATGGTTATGGATGAGGATCAAGCGGTACGTATTAACCGCTTAACATTGCTGAGCCAACTGCGAGAACTATTCTTAAAAGTTGCGGACATCTCTTTATTGCAATAATTAACTATTTGATTCTTTTTTAAGTGCAAATAGGATTATTTAAAATAAGCGCTAAACAATTGTTAGCGCTTATTTTTTTGCCAAAATAGACGAATTTGCTAAGAAACCTTACCGTTTTGATGGTTTTATCAGCAGACGAACTGAATTAGATAAAAATGGGTTGACGAACTCAGCGCTCGGCAGTATTATTCACACCGTTTTCGGCGAGTAGCGCAGCTTGGTAGCGCAACTGGTTTGGGACCAGTGGGTCGGAGGTTCGAATCCTCTCTCGCCGACCAAATTCCTAAGCCCACCTCATTGAGGTGGGTTTTTTCGTTTTAGCCTTTCTAACTTTGTTCTATTCCTCCTTCTCATTTTTCAGAGTAAGTTTCCTTGCACATAATAGCTGTGATCTGTTGAGATAACGGTTTGTGGCGTTAATGTCATTAATCGTATTGCATGGTCTTTTTGCTGTTATAAATTCTTATTTTTCTTTGAGTTTATACCAAAGCAAATTAAAGGATTTTCATTACAAGGACTCGTTAATGAAACCAAAATACAGTGTAGGATTTGCACTTTCTCTTATGTTGTTTCTTGGGCTATTTTTGTCCATAACACCTATAGTCCAAGCTCATAGTGATAGCTATGCATCAAAGCTTCCTTCCTCATTGAATCCATCCGATGTACAGCCCTGCATTACTGTTAGGCAGGTTCATATAGAAGGTGTTGCCCTGTTTAACCTTATAGAGCCAAAGCGTATAAATGAATGGAAACGGTTAATTGAAGGTAAATGTGTGAATGACAGTGCTCTGATAGATTACGCGGAGTTGATCACTTCAGAGCTAGAACAGGCTGGTTATGCTACATCTTATTTATTTTATCCTGAACAGAGCTTTTCATTCGGGGTATTAAAAGCCACGTTAGTGGCAGGGAGAGTTGCAAATATTACTTATCAAGATACCGCTCATGGTGATAGGTCATTATCAAATGCTTTTCCCGTTGCGAATGGTCAAGTATTTAACTTAAGGCTTGTAGAGCAAGGATTGTACAATTTACAAAATACGTCTCTTATTCCTTATAATATTTATTTAGTACCAGACGATAATGAAACTCAGTTAATTGTTGAACGCACTAAAGAAAGGGCATTTAAAGGTTTGTTTTCTATTGAGTCATTGAAATTAGATGGTTCATTGAATAACTCAGTTGGTAACATTTTCATGTTGGCAAATCCATTGTTGTTAAATGATTTTTTTTATACGGATATTAGCCATGATTTTACTAAAGAGACAAATAATAAAGGGATAAATAGTAACGCAATATCAGTTGGATTTTTTTATTCATTACCGTACCAATATTGGTTGTTTTCCACTTATGGTGGTTATCAAGAAAGCCAAAGTAAAGATTCAATCGATGAAACTGTGTTATTGCTGGAGCAACGTAGCCGCATATTATCGTTGGATGCGAAATATATAATACGACGAATGCAGAACTCTCTGACAACATTGAGTTTTGGTTCTCAGGTACAGACATTAGATACTTTTTTATCTCATCAACGTTTAAAGACACAAGGACGTCTGGCAAGTTACGTCATGTTAGGGTTGGAGCATCAAATTGATTTCTCTCAAGGTCATCTTACATTGTCGTTAAATTATAAACAGGGTACGGATTGGTTTGGTGCTAATGCACACCAAATTACGGGGTTAGATAAGCCTCAAATATATCAGCTTTCTATTGCCACTCAACGTTCGGCGTTGTGGTTTAAACAACCTATTTATCATCAACATAAAATGGAAGTTCAATTAAGCCGTTCAAAACTTGATAACTTATTGGAGCAAGGGATTTTGATTGGAAAATTTGGTCTGAGTGGTTTCGGCAATTCAGAGGATGATTTTAATATGGGGGATAACAATTTAACACTAAAGAATGAATTGGGCTGGGTGACACCTTGGAAAGGCACCCAGCTTTATACATCCTTAGATTTGGGTACAACTTCAAATGATAGAGCGGGATTTTGGCATGAGAATTTATTGCTTGGTGTTAGAGCCGGTACTCGGGGATGGCTAGAGTCTGTTGCTTACCATTTCTTTGTCGAATCGCCAGTCTGGAAAACTGAGAGTATGAGAAAAAACCAATTTAGTGGAGGTGTAGAATTGAGTTTTGGCTACTAGTCGATAATATTTTATATATTCTATCGTTGCTAAATTATCATTAAGATTATGCTAAGTAAGCAGGTTCTCATTTATAAACTTTTAGGCTGTAAGATAAATCAATAGAAATGACGTTATTTATGAAGCTATCGACTGGTTAAATTTTTGTTAGCTATTAGCACCAATATCATTTCTATGTGAATAAAAAACAAACTAAATACTAACATAGGAAAATAGTTTCAATATAGTTTCGCTTCAGAATTTTATATTGTAGCTATTTGGATAAAACGCTATTTTCGTTCAGTAATTCAGCACTTAATCACAAATATAAAAATAAATCACCTCACTATAAAATACTAATCATTACACATTTTATGGGTATAACCTCTGCTTATCAACATTAATAGTGATATATTAACCTAAATTATGATGGTAATTGTTTCTAATATGTTGCAAAAAACATGTTGAGGTAGTGTGTGATGCTATTGACGAAGTGGATGACAGTTGATTAATTGCACAATGAATAACAAAAAATACAGATGTTATATCTGTCTCTTGAATGATGGATGTAAACATCAAGCAAAAACAACATGAACACCACAGGAGCATATAGATGACGCGCTCTCTTAAAAAGACAGGTCTATTAACCGTTAGTTTAACGCTTGCTGCGTTGGCGGTTTCTGCATCAGTACAAGCTAAAACATTGGTTTATTGTTCAGAAGGTTCTCCAGAAGGTTTTAATCCACAATTATTTACCTCTGGTACAACTTATGATGCAAGTTCAATTCCACTATATAACCGCTTAGTTGAATTTAAATTAGGAACGACGGAAATTGAACCTGGTTTAGCTGAAAGCTGGGATGTGAGTGATGATGGTAAAGTTTATACTTTCCATCTACGCAAAGGGGTTAAATGGCACTCGAATAAAGAGTTCAAACCAAGTCGTGATTTGAATGCTGATGATATAATCTATACATTCATGCGTCAGAAAGATCCAAATCATCCGTATCATAAAGTTTCAGGCGGAAGCTATGAGTATTTTATGGGTATGGATATGGATAAAATCATTGATAAAGTTGATAAAGTTGATGATAACACGGTTCGTATTACCCTGACACGCCCAGAATCGCCATTCTTAGCAGATATGGCAATGGATTTCGCTTCTATTCTTTCAGCTGAATATGCTGACCAAATGTTGAAAGCCGGAACCCCAGAGAAAGTCGACCTTAACCCAATTGGAACAGGTCCTTTTGAGTTACAACAATATCAAAAAGACTCGCGTATTCTTTATAAAGCAAACAAAGAATATTGGGGAACTAAGCCTAAACTTGATCGTTTAGTATTCTCAATTACACCTGATGCTTCGGTTCGTTACGCAAAATTGCAGAAAAATGAGTGCCAAGTTATGCCATATCCAAATCCGGCAGACTTGGAGCGTATGAGAAAAGATAAAGATATTACTTTGTTGGAACAGCCTGGTTTGAACGTAGGTTATCTCTCTTATAACGTTGAGAAGAAACCGCTGGATAATCAAAAAGTTCGCCAAGCATTGTCTATGGCGGTGAATAAAGACGCCATTATTGATGCGGTTTATCAAGGTGCTGGTCAAAAAGCGAAAAATCTAATTCCACCAACTATGTGGGGTTACAACGACGCAGTTAAGGATTATGAATATAATCCTGAAAAAGCAAAAGCATTACTGGCAGAAGCAGGCTTCCCAGAAGGTTTTGAGATTGATTTATGGGCAATGCCAGTACAACGCCCGTATAACCCAAATGCGCGCAGAATGGCTGAAATGATCCAAGCTGACTGGGCGAAAATTGGTGTTAAATCGAAAGTTGTGAGTTATGAGTGGGGTGAATACCTCAAGCGTGCGAAAGATGGTGAACCACAAACCGTTATGATGGGCTGGACGGGTGATAATGGTGATCCTGATAATTTCTTCGCTACCTTATTTAGTTGCGCCGCTAAGAAACAAGGTTCTAACTATTCGAAATGGTGTAATCAAAGTTTTGAAAACTTGATTCAACCTGCACGTATGACCGCAGACCATGATAAACGTGTTGAACTGTACAAGCAGGCTCAAGTGGTTATGAATGAGCAAGCGCCAGCGCTGATCATCGCGCACTCAACCGTGTTTGAACCAGTGCGTAAAGAAGTGAAAGGCTATGTGGTTGATCCACTGGGTAAACATCACTTTGAAAACGTAGATATCGAGAAATAATCGTTTCTAATCTGTATCTGCCCTTCACTGCGATCTCGTGGCGAAGGGCGTTTTCTTCTTTAATGTTTAGAAAATCTAGAATATTTAGCAAAATCTAAATATTAGAAGAAACAGGAAGGTTCAGTTATTTGTGAGCACTCAGAGCATTTTTTCTGAGTAGCCAAACGGACTAAGAGCCGTCAACGGCATTATTAAAGAGATTCAGGATATGTTGCAATTTATCCTTCGACGCTTGGGGCTCGTGATCCCCACGTTTATCGGTATTACATTATTGACGTTTGCTTTTGTCCACATGATCCCGGGCGATCCTGTGATGATAATGGCAGGTGAAAGGGGGCTATCCCCTGAAAGACACGCCTATCTAATGGCTGAGCTAGGGCTTGATCAACCACTATGGCAGCAATATCTCCATTATATTAATGGGATATTTCATGGCGATTTAGGTATTTCCTTGAAAAGCCGCATTGGTGTTTGGGAAGAATTTTTACCCCGCTTTCTTGCCACTATGGAATTAGCCACCTGCGCAATGATTTTTGCTGTATCGGTAGGGATCCCTGTCGGGGTACTGGCGGCAGTAAAACGTGGTTCTATTTTTGATCATACCGCGATTGGCATTTCCTTAACGGGCTATTCAATGCCGATTTTCTGGTGGGGGATTATGCTTATCATGTTGGTATCGGTACAGCTAGACCTCACGCCAGTGGCGGGAAGGGTTAGTGATACTGTTTTCCTCGATGATTCACATCCACTCACTGGCTTTATGTTAATTGATACCCTAATTTGGGGGGAAGATGGCGACTTCATGGATGCGGTTATGCATCTGATCTTGCCTGCGATTGTGCTTGGGACAATACCGTTAGCCGTCATTGTGCGTATGACTCGTTCAGCTATGTTGGAAGTGTTGGGAGAGGATTATATTCGCACCGCGAGAGCGAAAGGCGTTAGTCGTGCCCGAGTCATTTTAATTCATGCACTACGCAATGCATTATTGCCTGTCGTTACGGTTATTGGATTGCAGGTTGGCGTGATGCTTGCCGGCGCTATCTTAACTGAGACAATTTTTTCATGGCCAGGACTTGGGCGCTGGTTGATAGAAGGATTACAGCGACGTGATTATCCTGTTGTTCAGGGCGGTGTTTTACTTGTCGCGACACTGATTATTCTTGTTAACTTAGTGGTTGATGTACTGTATGGCATCGTCAACCCACGTATTCGTCATAAAAAATAAGGAGCGCTAAAATGTCTCAATCTACCGAGCCTACTGTTGTCAGCGCCCCACAGCCGATGACGCCATTACATGAATTTTGGCATTATTTTAAACGTAACAAAGGTGCCGTTGTTGGGATGTTTTATATCATCCTAATGGTACTGATTGCCATTTTTGCTGGAGTTTTGGCTCCTCATGCACCAGATGAGCAATTCCGTGATTTTTTACTGACTCCTCCGGTTTGGCAAGATGGTGGGAGCTGGCAATTTATTTTAGGTACTGATGATATTGGCCGCGATATGTTGTCACGCTTAATGTATGGTGCGCGATTATCACTCTTAGTGGGCTGTTTAGTTGTGGTTCTCTCATTAATTATGGGAGTTACTTTCGGTGTTATAGCGGGTTATTTTGGCGGCGTTGTTGATGCTATCATCATGCGTATTGTTGATATCATGCTAGCACTGCCGAGTTTATTGCTCGCATTGGTGCTGGTGGCTATTTTTGGTCCCTCAATCGTTAACGCCTCCATTGCACTGACATTTGTCGCATTGCCCCATTATATTCGCTTGACCCGTGCTGCCGTTTTGGTGGAGGTCACCCGCGACTATGTCACGGCTTCCCGTGTAGCAGGAGCAAGCGCTACGCGTCAAATGTTCATCAATATTTTACCTAACTGTCTTGCACCATTAATTGTTCAAGCATCATTAGGTTTTTCAAATGCCATTTTAGATATGGCTGCTTTGGGTTTCTTGGGTATGGGCGCACAGCCACCAACTCCTGAATGGGGAACGATGCTCTCTGATGTATTGCAATTCGCACAGAGCGCTTGGTGGGTAGTGACATTCCCAGGAGTGGCAATTTTATTGACTGTATTAGCGTTTAACCTGATGGGTGATGGTTTACGCGATGCATTTGATCCAAAACTCAAGCAGTGATGAGGTAATCTAATGGCATTGTTAAATGTAGAACAACTCTCAGTACATTTCGGTGATGAAGGTTCAGCGTTTCGCGCCGTTGATCGCATCAGCTATAGCGTTGAAAAAGGACAAGTTGTTGGTATTGTTGGCGAGTCAGGTTCAGGTAAATCGGTTAGCTCTCTTGCGATTATGGGCCTAATTGATTATCCCGGAAAAGTTATGGCGCAGTCGTTGCAGTTTGATGGGCGTGATTTACTCTCTATTCCTGAAAAAGAACGCAGACAAATTGTTGGTGCGGATGTTGCGATGATTTTCCAAGACCCCATGACGAGTTTGAACCCTTGTTTTACGGTGGGTTATCAAATCATGGAGGCGCTGAAGGTCCACCAAGGTGGTAACAAAAGTACACGTAAACAGCGTACTATAGATTTACTTGATATGGTGGGAATTCCTGATCCGCAATCACGTCTTGATGTTTATCCGCATCAATTATCGGGCGGCATGAGCCAACGAGTCATGATTGCAATGGCAATTGCTTGTCGACCAAAATTGTTGATAGCTGATGAACCAACGACTGCGTTAGATGTGACTATTCAGGCTCAAATTATTGAACTCTTGCTTGAACTACAACAGCAAGAAAATATGGCGTTAGTGCTGATTACCCATGACCTCGCATTAGTGTCCGAAGCGGCGCATCATATTATTGTTATGTACGCAGGTCAGGTGGTTGAATCCGCGAAAGCGACTGATATCTTTAAACACCCTCGTCATCCATATACCCAAGCACTTTTACGTGCGTTACCTGAGTTTGCAACGAATAAATCACGACTGGCTTCATTACCAGGCGTCGTTCCCGGTAAATATGATAGGCCATTCGGTTGTTTATTAAATCCTCGTTGCCCTTATGCAACGGATCGTTGTCGCCAAGAAGAGCCGGTGTTACAGACTATCGGTAATCGTCAGGTGAAATGTCATATGCCACTGGATGATCTGGGGAGGCCAACGCTATGAGTGAAAAACAACACACGCCTTTGTTAAAAGCGGTTGATTTAAAAAAATATTATTCAGTCAAAGGGGGCTTGTTTTCAAATGAGAGAACCCTTAAAGCACTGGATGGCGTTTCATTTGAATTAGAAAAAGGTAAAACTTTAGCGGTTGTCGGTGAATCAGGTTGTGGAAAATCAACACTGGGCCGTTTACTGACTATGATTGAAGTTCCGTCTGAAGGTGAGCTCTCTTATCTAGGTCAAAATCTACTGATAAAAGATAAATCTGCGGAAAAGTTACGCCGCCAGAAAATACAAATTGTATTTCAAAATCCTTATGGCTCTTTGAATCCACGGAAAAAAGTGGGCCAAATACTCGAAGAACCTTTGTCGATTAATACAACGTTATCGAAAGAGCAGCGTAAAGATAAAGTTTTATCAATGATGGCGAAAGTCGGGCTTAAGACAGAACATTATAACCGCTATCCACATATGTTTTCGGGAGGACAACGCCAGCGTATTGCAATTGCACGTGGCTTAATGTTAGATCCTGATATTGTGGTCGCAGATGAGCCAGTTTCGGCTTTGGATGTCTCTGTTCGTGCTCAAGTTCTTAATTTAATGATGGATTTGCAACAGGACTTAGGCCTTTCATATGTATTTATCTCACATGATTTATCTGTAGTAGAGCATATTGCAGATGATGTGATGGTGATGTATTTAGGTCGTTGTGTGGAAAAAGGGACCAAAGAGCAGATTTTTAATAATCCGCTGCATCCTTATACTCAAGCACTTTTATCGGCGACACCAAGGCTTAACCCTGATCTAAGACGAGAAAGGATCAAGCTGACTGGTGAATTGCCTAGTCCTTTAAACCCGCCACCAGGATGTGCTTTTGCTGCGCGTTGTCGTAGAGCTTTTGCTCAATGTACTCAATTCCAGCCAACTTTAAAGGAATATAATGGGCAATTGATAGCTTGCTTTGCTGTTGATGAAGATGAAAAAGCTGTCGATATTGATGGAAAACACACAGTAGGTGTGGCCTAGAAAGCACAAACGGCAGAAAATTCGATGTTTCTGCCGTTTGTTTATTCGATTTTTGTGATTGTTAGCCATTAATATGTATCTTATCTGAAATATTCAATCTTTCTTTTTAAATTGCTCCTTTGCTTACAAAATCAAGTATACTGGCTGCCGTATTTCGTTTTCTTTAAAAAGATGCTCTTGATTAGAAAGGTTGCGGCCAAATGAACACCCGAGTCCAACGCTCACTAACGTTAAAAAGTATGATCGTATTCTTTGTGATTACGCTACTTTTTCTCGCACTTTTTTTAGCTATTCAATTTAGCTATTTATTAGAACAACGTAAGCAAGACTACTTGAATCAATTAAGTAATACGGTGGTTCAAATTCAGAAACCGTTAACGGATTCGTTACTGAGTTCCGACTTAAATGAAACGAAAAGATTGCTCATCAGTTTGAAAACGTCAGGTATTATGGGTAAAGCGATGATTACGGTTGATAATGCAACTGTAATGAATTTAAGTTTCGCAACCCCTCGGCCTATTCCTGATTGGGCTGTTACATTTCTCAGTCTTCCTGTTGAAATGACCGTACCATTGTATGCATATGGTAATGTAGCACCTCATGCTAAGCCACAAGGGTATTTGACCTTGCAGGTAGATTCAAACCGAGTATATCGATTTGCGCTTAATACACTTGCGTTAATGACAACAACATATTTATTGTTAGTACTGATTATTGCGATTGCAATGACATGGTGTGTAAGTCGAATGATCATCAGGCCGCTACGAAAAATAGCCATTGAGTTACAGACGGGTAATAACGTAAAAAGCTTGGATGTATCTGATTATCATCAAGATGATGAGCTAGGGTTATTAACAAAAGGCTATAACCGTCAAATAAAAAAACAAAATTCAGACTAAGCCATGAACATGCACTAATCTTTATGGTCTAATATCGTTATATACCCATTTTCTTTTTGTCACATGACGTTAATGATACATATAGTTGTTTTATTATAAACATAGAGGCTAGGGACCAACCAAGCTAGTCGCTGAAAATTATTGAACGCTATTGTGACAGTTGTTATCGTTGAAATGTAACTTGAATCGTCTAGGGTATTGTTAATAATGGTATTGTCGATAATGGTAAAATCTGATGAAGCCAAGCTATCTCATTTAACCTGATAAATTCGCGTTTTTAGTTAATTTATCCACCACAATTTACGGTTAAATGTAAGAGTAAAAACACATAGGGGTCTACATGCAGGGCTTGAACTTTCGGTATATCATCAGCGTTGTATTATTGTCAGTTACTGGTTTCGCCAGTGCTGAGGCATTACAACCTGATCCAGCATGGCAGCAAGGAAAGCTAGAAAATGGCTTTAGCTGGCAATTATTACAAACACCACAGCGCCCAAATGATCGTGTTCAACTTAGGTTAGCAATCAAAACAGGCTCACTGACTGAAAAAGCCAGTGAAAAGGGTTACAGTTATTTGATCCCTAAAATGGCACTGTATCATCAAACAGATGCATTTCCAGCCGCCGTACTACAAGATTTTTGGCGTCAGGCCGCTGATCCTGATATGCCTATTCCGCCAGCGGTTGTTTCATATGATTACACTATTTATAGTTTAAGTTTACCTAATAACAAACCTGAGTTAGTAAAGCAGGCGCTTAGTTGGCTTGCAACTTCAGTGGCTGGGGCAACTTATACTGAAACCTCGTTACATAATGGTCTAAATATTCCTAATCTTCCTGTTGCGACCTTACCTTTGGATGCGAGTGATCCTGTTTGGCGTGCGCGCTTAAAAGGTTCAGCAATGATGGGATATGATCCGGGCCAAAAAGTAAATGATAATATTGATTTAGCAAGTGTGAATTCATTTTACAAGAAATGGTATACACCAGATGTGATGACATTATATGTCGCAGGCCATGTTGATTCACGTATGTTATCAGACAGTATTTCACAGACCTTTTCTTCTCTAGAAGGTCGGCGTTCAGAGCCTGTTTCTGTTGCTGTGCTCTCTGCGGTTAAGCCTCAATCAATAGATATGCTACAAGATAGACAAACTAAAGATACGCTTTCATTGATTTGGGATATTGATTGGTTGCCAATCAATGATTCCTCAGTGCTATTGCGTTATTGGGGTAGTGATCTCGCTCGTGAGGCGGTATACCGCTCATTGCAAAAAACGTTTAACCAAAAATTTAGTCAAGATGAAGTCGTACCGGGGCTAGATTGCAGGGTGCAATACCAAAAAGCCAGTTGTACGCTTACTATAACAGCGCCACCAGAAAAAATGGCTGCGGTTACGGACGTGGTCTTGAATGAATTGGTCACTATCAATCAAAATGGCATCGCACCTGAACTGTTTGATGAGATGATCAAAGAAAAACAAGTTCAGTTATCACAACTGTTTGCCGCTTATGCACGTACTAGCACGGATGTGTTGATCAGCCAGCGTTTAATTTCCCAGCAAAATGGGGTGGTTGATATCGCACCAGAACAGTACCAAAGTCTAAGACAAGTATTTTTGGCATCGCAGAACCTTGAACAGGTCAATATGGATGTTCGACGGTTATTGTCTCAGGAAGCGGCTTTTGTGTTGGCGCAGCCTAAAGAAAAACAGACCATGGATGCAGAACAAATTCGTCAAAAATTTAGCAAAGCATTGTGGCCGCAGTCACAGCCAATTCCCCCTACTGTAGGTGACGTTGTGACTCAAGAACAAGCAATTCAGTTAGCGCCTGCGGCACCAACGACTAAATAATAAATTACTTAATAATCAGTAATAGTAATTGAATGAAAAATAGCCTCTAAAATTTTAGAGGCTATTTTTTTATCTTCTAGTCAGTAACGACTCAATTGTTTTAATCAGCACATCTCGAGATTCTCTGTTATCAACGAATCCAGCAGCACTGATTTTGGCTTCTGGCGCATAGTAAGCAACGGACCCCCAAAAACCGAGGTGTGAATAAAGGGTAATGCCATTAACGACACTAGCCATGATCCCTAAACGATATTCCTCTGCTCCTTGATGATTACCAATACTTAACATGGTCTCTAGTGTCTCAGATGAGGTGAAAATAGCCCCATTGAATAATGCTTCAAAAAAGAGTGCCATTTGCTTTGACGACATGATTAAACCACCACCACCATAAGCATCCATTGATGCATGAATATCTGTACCATCCAGTTTACCAAGATATTGCCGTGCACGAGGTTCCTGGTGGGTTGGCTGCTCTAAATATTCCCAATAGGCGCTGTCGAGTCCAATTTTATCGAAACTCAATAATTCTCTAACGGCTAAGCCGAGCGATTGCCCAGTGACCCTTTCAATAATATCTCCAAGTAAGATATAGCCAGTATCAGAATAAATAAACGATTCTGATGGTGCGATAAAAGGCACCTGTTTATTGGCATATAACTCGATTTGTTCTAAACGGCTCCATTCATGATCAGGATGTTTGAGAACCTTAGAGAGATAATCCGCATCTGCGTGGTCAAGTAAGCCACTGCTGTGATTCAATAAATGTCGAATGGTAATGCGATCAGTATCATAAGGAGGGCTGAGAAGTTCATTATATCTAGGGGTGATGTAATGAGAGATCGCACCGTCGATGGAGAGTTTTTGCATTTCGGCTAGCCTTAGAATGGCTGCCGCGGTGAATGTTTTGGTATTGCTTGCAATTCTCAGAGGGGTATCTACGGTTAAAAGCGCGCCATCAAGGTCGCTTCCTCGCGCACAAAAAGTTTCTATGCTGTTTTTTGTTTGGTTGTGAGAGTATAGGGCGACGCCACAAGATAAACTTTCAAGAGATAGCATTGTTATCATTTTATTTATTCCAAATTTTTCATACTTTGTCGTTATAGTGATCGCTTCATATTCACTTATAATATACTTGAATAATTAGTTAATCATATAGTCAAAAAGGCTCTTCTTCTTTATGAAAGTTATTTGAAAAATTAAAATTTCATATCAACTACTTGGGTAATAGAAACCTAATGATAAGGGGGTTATGTGGTTGGCTATAATTTTAAGTTTGTTATTTATCATTATATTCAGATTCAATTTTTACGTTGATTAAAATTATTATATCTTTCGGTGTTAATTTAATAAGTTACAAAAATGAATTGAAATGATATATAACTGAATGAGTTTTAGCTATATATCATTTCGAATGTAATGATAATGGATTTTTAGATTATCTATTAATTTTTTCAGTTTTTCTGAAATATATTTTTAGTTGGTTTTAACTATTTTTTAGTTTTCAATGTTTATTGGCTGATTTTAAATATGCAATTTTCAGGTGATGTATTCTCACATACATTATAGATTAGCCCAAAATTGCCACT
The DNA here is from genome assembly GCF_052096715.1 of Providencia sp. Taxonomy (NCBI): domain Bacteria; kingdom Pseudomonadati; phylum Pseudomonadota; class Gammaproteobacteria; order Enterobacterales; family Morganellaceae; genus Providencia; species Providencia sp. Next base: position 21,620 of record NZ_JBQDNB010000005.1, on the reverse strand, counting down.
CTCTTTTGTCCAACCGTTTCCTTCGGTTTTTATTGTGAACTCTTTTTCATTTTTAGGGGTGAATCGCATATCTAGGGTTTTATTTGTATTAATATTATAAGTACAGTATTGGAACTTTAAAGGTGTTGATTCACTTTCCTGAATAGCAATGCTCATTTTAAATGATTGTACTGGGTTTTTTTCACCAATAATTCCTTGTAAAACACCTGACCATTTACCATTTTCCCCATCGGCACTGAAAACACCACTGCCAGTTTCATTAATTTCATGAAGTTTTGGGCAATGTTCTGTGGCTTGAGCTACCGAAATAAAACCTATAGATGTCATTATTGCTAAAATTGAAATTATTTTTTTCATATTAAATTCTCCTTTTTAAATGAGCTTGTTTTATACATAAAAAAATATATCAATACAAGTGTAGATGAAATGAATGAATTTTAACTTCAGATTTATTTTTAATATGATAATTTGTGTTTTAATGTTTGCGGCGTTGTTTTTAATTAATTTTTTTTAATATATTTAAATTTTCAGATATAGTCATGATAATTTAGTTATTATTACGCAATCGTTGTGCTAGTCTTGTTATTCGACTACTAATTGTACTTTGTCGCCGTAGGACATAATATAAAGGTAATAAATAAAATGAAAAAAACAAATATATTTTTATCTCACTTAGGTTTACGGTACCCAATTATTCAGGCACCTATGGCAGGGGTATCCACAGCAAAGTTAGCCGCAGCAGTCTGTGAAGCTGGTGGGTTAGGTTCGCTTGGATTAGGAGCAAGTTCTGTTGAACAAGCACGGCAACTGATTGCTGAAACCCAAACACTGACAAATAAACCGTTCAATGTGAATTTATTTTGTCACCATCACCCGCAACGCAATCATGAAAATGAACAGGCTTGGATTGACTATCTGCGCCCCCAATTTTCTGAATTTAAGATAACGCCTCCAAAGAAACTTAATGAAGTTTATCAGACATTCATTGATAACATTGAAATGCTTGAATTATTACTTGAAATGAAACCTGCGGTAGTGAGTTTTCATTTCAATATACCATCAGCGGAAGTTATTCGTCAGTTTAAACAACAGGGTATTTATACCATGGCAACGGCGACTAATTTACAAGAGGCGCGGTTGATTGAATCAAGTGGAATTGAGGCAATTATTGCACAAGGTATTGAGGCTGGGGGTCATCGGGGAATGTTTGATGTTCAAGTGAAGGATGAAAGCCTGACAACTAATACGCTTGTTTCTTTACTCCACCGACATACAACGTTACCGATTATTGCGGCGGGCGGTATCATGGATGGTGATGATATCAAACTTGCATTGCAAAATGGTGCAATGGCAGCTCAGCTTGGTACGGCATTTATTTTATGTCCTGAATCTGCGGCAAATGCACATTATCGCGCTAAACTTAAAAGCCAAACAACTGACAATACCGTATTAACTACAGCGATCTCTGGTCGTCCCGCAAGGGGTGTTATCAATCAGTTTATTCGGATTGGACATGAATATGGTGCTAATAAATTACCTGATTATCCCATTGCTTACGATGTAGGCAAGCAACTCAACGCAGCAGCAATGCAATTAGGTAGTGATGAATTTGCTGCTCATTGGGCAGGGCAGAGCGTTGCAAGAGCGAGAGAAATGTCAGCAAAGGAATTAGTGGAAACATTGGTGCAGGAAATGGGGCGAATATAGCTAGAGGTGATTTTTTTGGGGATAACCAATAAATTATCCCCAATTAAAATTATGGCGTGAGAATGTCGTCTTGTGAATCTTTAGACTCGTCAGTGGCTATCCAGGCGGCGCAAAATAGTGTCAGTCTTGCAAAGAAGTAGAAGAACGCCATTAAACCAATGACAGAACCGAAAGCCGCGCCAGAAGGCGACGATGCTAAACTCGGTAAAATCCACGTCATAACTGATTTGATAATTTCAAAGCCAATAGCGGCGAGCAAGGTGCCTTTGAGTAATGAATTACGGCGATGCTGCATGCGTGGTAGTATCCAAAAAATCCATAGGAACAATAGAAAATTAGCAGCAATAGAAATTGTTAAGCCGATTAATGTCCAAACAGGTTTCAGCCATTCGATACCGCCTAACCCAATGATATTGACAATGGTTGCTTGTGCGGAGCCTGCAACGGAGGTCAATGTGATTGTCACAACTAAGGCGATGAGTAGGCCGATTAATGCAAAGAAATCACGAATATAGCGGAAAATAAAGTTTTCTTGTTCATCTTCATTACGTTCCCAAACGGGGCGTGACTGCGCCAAAATAGCCAAACGTAAGTTATTTACCCAATTTACCCCAGAGTAAACCGCTAATACTAAACCGGTTAATCCAACAGTTGTTCGTTGGCGGATTGCGGTATCAATCGTTCTTTCTAAAGTATTAGCAAGGGTTGGATCAGTAATATTGGCAGAAATACCTCGAATGAGTTTTTCAAGTAATTCAGGATTGCTAGCTAAAACGAAACCCGCGGCTGCAAAGGAGAACATTAAAACGGGAATGAGCGAAAGAAAGGAGAAATAAGTAATGGCGGCACCAAACTGATTACCCATACGATCAGTAAAACGTTGTGCGGTACGGATCAGATGTGCAATGAAGGGGATAGCACAGACAAAATTAACAACCCGCATAGAGAAAGTCAGCGCTTTTTTACTGCCATCAATACTTTTATTGAGCGTTTTTTTCAGTTTGTTGGTGTCTTTTTGTTGTTCATCCTGCATATTCGACATTCATTCCCCTTTTTACTGTCGATTAAAATTTACTAACTGTTACCTAATGATAATCTAACTATAGCCTAAAATTAGCCATAACTTTACCTTAATGCCTATATTCAGATGAAAAATAGGCATATTTAAGGTGATAATAACTCATTAATTAATCAGAAAAAATAGTTGCTACTCAAGGCTAAAGTGCATCTTTATGCGCTTTAAGTTCAGCTTGTGCTTCTTTCAGTTCATCTTGAGCTTCAGTGAGTTTAGCTTCACGTTTTGCAATTTTTTTACGGTCATCCCCTTTTTGTTTTTCTTCAAGCAATTCAGCTTCACGCTCTTTTACTTTTTCTGTTTTTTCTGCCACGTCTTTTTGGCTATCACGGTACAGGGATTCAGGTGTACAATAGCTATTCACGTTATCAAGAGCTCGCTCTAACCCATTCACGCGATTGTGATTACCGTGAGTTTTTGCATATTCTAATTGCTGTTCGATTTTTTGCTTTTTAATGTCACAGCCATTTTGTGGCTGGGCTGCGAATGTAGATGTACTGGCTAAACAAAAAATTGAAGCGGCACTCATGATGATAAGTTTTTTCATTATTCACCTCGGGTTATCTTGAAATTTGTATTTAGGATAGCGTTTTATCGTATTTAGATCATGTGAATTTTGTAATTATCCTATCGATGACAATACTACCTAAATTTAGCTATAATGACGCTAAAGTATTAATCCGGTCTATTTTTCACTCAAAGACTATCTTTAAAGAATCCATTTAATAGTGGTTAGTTTCTAGCGCTACTGTTGAATTTCCTCAGGAAATAAACGTTACATGTTAAGTTATCGTCATAGCTTTCACGCAGGCAACCATGCAGATGTACTAAAACACACAGTACAAAGCTTGATCATCGAATCTCTGAAAGAGAAAGAAAAACCATTTCTGTATTTGGATACGCACGCAGGGGCGGGTCGTTATCAGTTAACTAGTGAACATGCAGAAAAAACAGGTGAGTATCTACAAGGAATTGCACGTATTTGGGCGCAACCAGATCTACCCGAGGAATTGCTGCCTTATATGAGAATTGTTCGTCATTTAAATGAGAATGGAAAGCTGCGTTATTATCCGGGTTCCCCATTACTGGCGAAACACCTACTACGTGAAGAAGATCAATTGATACTGACGGAGTTACATTCAAGTGATTATCCGTTATTGCGTGCCGAGTTTTCACGCGATGATCGTGCTACCGTTTCTCGTGGTGATGGTTATCAGCAATTAAAATCTAAATTACCGCCATATAGCCGCCGTGGCTTTATGTTGATGGATCCGCCTTATGAAATGAAATCTGATTATGAGGCTGTCGTTAAAGGGGTAGTTGAAGGCTATAAACGCTTTGCAACCGGTACCTATGCAATTTGGTATCCTGTTGTATTACGTCAACAAATTAAGCGTATGATTAATCAATTAGAAGCGACGGGTATTCGTAGAATTCTACAAATTGAACTGGCTGTGCGTCCTGATAGTGATCAACGAGGTATGACGGCATCAGGTATGATTGTCATTAATCCACCGTGGAAGCTTGAGCAGCAGATGAAAAATGTGTTGCCGTGGTTGCATAAAACCTTAGTGCCAGAAGGAATAGGGCATACTTTGGTTGATTGGATAGTACCTGAATAACTAACTCGATAGGTCAAGGCTATTGTATTAACAGGCAATACCTATCTTAAATGGCTATTTTTATCGCGACAACAAATAGCATAATAAGAGAAGATTAACCAATTAATCATTCTAAAAATGGGAATAACCAAGTTATGAGCAAACATTACGATTATATTGCAATTGGTGGTGGTAGTGGCGGTATTGCTTCTATGAACCGTGCAGCTATGTATGGTCAAAAGTGTGCCCTAATCGAGGCGAAAGCATTAGGTGGAACCTGTGTTAACGTAGGCTGTGTACCTAAAAAAGTCATGTGGCATGCAGCTCAAATTTCAGAAGCGATTCGCGCTTATGGTCCCGACTATGGTTTCGATACAACCATTAACCGATTTGATTGGAAAACACTGATTGAAAGCCGTACAGCTTATATTGATCGTATTCACCAGTCTTATGACCGTGTGCTTGGAAACAATAAAGTCGACGTGATCAGTGGTTTCGCTCGTTTTGTCGATGCACATACCGTTGAAGTTAATGGTGAAACTTATACTGCTGATCATATTTTGATTGCCACAGGTGGTCGCCCCGTTGTGCCGACAATCCCTGGTGCAGAATATGGCATCACATCAGATGGTTTCTTTGAACTAGAAGATTTACCAAAACGTGTTGCTGTGGTCGGTGCGGGCTATATCGCCGTTGAACTCGCGGGTGTACTAAATGGTTTAGGCAGTGAAGCGCATTTATTTGTACGTAAACACGCGCCGCTGCGTTCATTCGACCCGTTGATTGTTGAAACACTGGTTGAAGTGATGAATACAGAAGGGCCAAAACTTCACACTGAATCAGTACCAAAAGAAGTGGTGAAGAATGCAGATGGTTCGTTAACCTTAAAATTGGAAAATGGCCAAGAGCAAACGGTTGATGTATTGATTTGGGCTATTGGTCGTGAGCCAATGACGGATAATCTGAATATTGAAGCCGCAGGTGTTGAGCTGAATGCAAAAGGCTACATTAAGGTCGATAAGTATCAAAATACCAATGTTGCAGGTGTTTATGCGGTTGGTGACAATACGGGTGCAGTTGAGCTAACGCCTGTTGCAGTTGCTGCTGGACGTCGACTATCTGAACGTTTGTTTAATAATAAACCTGATGAGCATTTAGATTACAGTAATATTCCAACAGTGGTTTTCTCTCATCCACCTATTGGCACTGTGGGATTAACTGAACCTGAAGCGATTGAAAAATACGGTACTGATAAAGTCAAATCTTATAAATCATCATTTACGGCCATGTATACTGCGGTGACTTCTCATCGCCAACCTTGCCGAATGAAACTAATTTGTGTTGGGGAAGACGAAAAAATCGTTGGTATCCACGGTATTGGTTTTGGTATGGATGAAATCTTACAAGGTTTTGCGGTTGCTCTGAAAATGGGTGCGACGAAAAAAGATTTCGATGATACTGTGGCTATTCACCCAACAGGTGCGGAAGAGTTTGTTACAATGCGCTAAGTGTGAGTGACAAATTTTAGTTTCAAAGATAAAGGCTAGGTCATTGATGATCTAGCCTTTTTAGTATCCTAAACGTATAAACACATTTAGGATGCGAAAGCTAAGGTATTTTACTTATCTAGTAACGCCGCTATTTCAGGATTCACGGATAAGCTCTTAAGGTAAGCCTTCATCGCGGGTGTAGCTTCAACGATGTTATAACGGGTTAGGAACATCACGAAAGCGCCAACATAGACATCGACTGCGGTCATCGTTTCACCGCAAATAAACGGCTTCGCGTTGATCAAGCATGTTTCTAAACAAGCAAATGAACGCTCAAAAGAACCAAATCCTGATGATTTTTGTTGTTCTTCATTCAACTCAATGCCTAAGTTTTTGACAGTGAAAGCTGACTCTATCGGCCCCGCTGTGAATAGGAACCAACGGTAATAAGCAGCACGTCTTGGGTCATTCAATGCGGATGCAAATCCTTTTTCAACGAATTTATCTGCAAGATACATACAAATGGCCGCAGTTTCTGTCACGATAGCATCGCCATCCACTAGGGCAGGTACTTTTGCCATCGGATTAATGGCAAGATATTCCGCTGTATGCATCTCTTCGCCATAAGCTAATTCGATGCGTTTGTAAGGCACGGCTAATATTTTTAATAAAAGTTCGACTGTGTTACCACGTGACATTGAATTTGTGAAAAGAACGAGTTCGCTCATGATGATTCCCTTAGATGATTTCCATAGATGAAGTTGAGTGCTTACTATAAGGGAGAGGGATGTCAGAAACTGTCAGGAGTGATACAGAGAATTTCTTTTTGCCATTGTGCTAATAAATAGCCTTTAGGATAAGGAAGTTTATCGGCCAAAGTTGCGTAAGATTGAATTCTATCAAGTCGAAAATGTCGATAACTTTGGCGTAATTCACACCAAGCCGCTAGTACTTGGGTATCTTTCATATAACCAATTGCAATGGGCCAAATAATACGCTCACTTTGTTCCGTTTTCACATCCAGATAGGTGATTTTTGCTTTTAGTTCTTTACGTAAGCTAAGACGCAAATCTTTAGCGATAACATTATCAACGCTAGAAAAGTGGGTCGTTGGAGCAAATAAGGTATTTTGACTTAGGATTTTTTGTGATTTATTTACCACTATAGAATTGATTTTATCAATTGCACGCAAAGCAGACTTTTTAAGTTCGTCATCAGCATTACTTTTAACCCAACGTAAACCCAGAACTAATGCTTCAAGCTCATTTTCATCAAACATTAACGGTGGAAGCAATAAACCTGCTTTTAATTGATAGCCTATTCCCGCTTCACCCGTAATTTCAGCGCCTTGGTCTCTTAAAGACTCAATATCTCGATAAATCGATCGCACACTAATTTGGAATTGCGATGCGAGCGCTTCCGCGGTGATGGGATAACGATTTTCTTTTAAAATTTGTAATAAAGTCAGTAAGCGTTGGGTACGAGTCATTAAAGTCTCTACTTAAAATAGAATGAGCTAAATCAGGTTAAGGAATAATAGCCGCAATTTCCACTATGATTATTAAATTTCTAATTATTGAGCATGTTAGCAATTCATACTTTGATAGCAATAGAGACATTAATAGTTATTCTTATAAAACCTTCATATCTCCGTCATGCCATTGTCATATTTTAAAAGTAGCCTGCGATTGCTAGGTTTGAACGCGCGTGCAGGCTATTTCATAAAAGTCGCATTTAAAACAATCACAAGAAAAATATTGCAAAAATACAATAGAGGTTAGGGGAAGAAAATGGTTAAACGCACATTATTGGTATCTGCCTTGATAGCATCAACATTTGGCGCAAGCGCCTCAGAGTTAGTGATTGCGGGACGTGACAGCAGTTACGGTGATGCCATGCAGTTTGTCGTTGATGAATATAAAAAGGCTAATCCTGAAGCCAATGTCACTTTAGTCAAACGTCCAAGCAAAGGCTTATATGAAAGCGTTGTGCTTTCAATGAGAGAAAAAACAGGAAGCTATGATGTTATCTTGATGGATGATACTTGGGCGCCTGAATTTCTTGCCAATAAATGGTTAACGCCATTGAATAAAAATTTCGATAGCCAAGATTTTATTCAAACTACGTTCGATATTGGCCGTTATCCAGATGTGAAAGGTGCGGCTTATGCGGCGCCAATGGTAGGTAACGTCGCCATGTTCGCTTGGAATAAAGATTTATTCGAACAGTATAAGTTGAAGCAGCCCCAGAGTTGGTCTGATGTACTGAACGCAGCCAAAACGATTAATTCAAGTGGAAATACTAATGGCGTTGTTTATCGTGGCGTCAAAGGAAATCCGATTGTTACTGGTTTTCTACCTATTTTATGGGGCTATGGCGGTGAGGTTGTAGATCAACATGGCAAACCTACTTTAAATACCCCTCAAGCCAAACAAGCCTTAGAAACATTTATTGCAATGAAACAGTATGCGCCAAAAGGCGTCGATGTTTATAACGCAGATGAAGTCCGTGATTCTTTGCAAAAAGGGACCGCAGCGATGGCCATTGAAGTATGGCCAGCTTGGGTGCCTGATCTTGATAATCCTAAAATATCAAAAGTGGTCGGCAAAATGGAAATGATGGCGCCCCCAGCTGAAGTGGGTAAGTCATCGCCAATGTTAGGGATTTGGCAGCTGGCTATTCCTGCGGATGCGAAAAATAAACTTCAAGCCGAGCAATTTTTATCCTTCGCAAGTAGCGCTCAAATGCAAAAGGCTTTGGCACTTAATTTTGGTATTCCACCAACACGCAACAGTGTCTATGCCGATCCACAAGTTGTAAGCCAATATCGTTGGTATCCACAGCAAGCGGAAGCGCTTCGTATGGGTAAGGCGCGCCCTCGTATCCAAAATTGGGCAGAGGTTGAAAGTATTTTGGGGGATTTCTTGCAGATGGCGATGATGGGGCAAATGACACCGGAACAAGCTTTGCAACAAGCACAAAAACGGATTGAACGTGCAACTAAGAAATAGTTGTTTTTGAGTAAATGGCGCTACATTGTGGCGCCTTTATGGATGGCTCTGTATGTTATTTGAAAACCGCAAACATTTGTTTTTATTATTGTTACCGGCATTGACCATTCTGGGTTTATTAACGCTATATCCAGTAATTTCTGTGATTTACAACGCCTTTGGGCAGATAGATTACATTAATGATAGCTACCATTTTATTGGGCTCGATAATTTCAATGAACTCTTTGATGATTTCTTCTTTTTAGCCGCGATAAAAAATACGTTTGTATTTACGTTAGTTGCCTCAATTGCTCAAGTATTGTTGGGATTGTGGTTAGCACTACTCTTTAATCGTCAGTTTTTAGGGCGCAAGTTCGCATTACCTATCGTTATCTATCCCATGATGCTCTCGACCCTTGTGTGTTCGTCGATTTGGCGTTCTTGGTATAACTATGATTTTGGATTTTTGAATAGTCTGTTAGTTTCCGTCGGTTTGCCTGCTCAAGAATGGCTGTTTAATCCAGACCTAGCCTTATACGCCATTGCATTGGTGGATACTTGGCAATGGACTCCTATGGCCTTTTTGATCATTTTAGCGGGATTGCAATCTATTCCTAAGGATATTGGAGAAGCGGCGATGGTGGATGGTGCAAAAGGGGGAAAAGCCTTTTTTTATATCACGTTGCCACTGATCAAAAAACAATTGATGTTAGCGCTTTTATTAAGATCGATAGACACCTTTAAATTATTCGACAAAGTGTATGTGATGACAGGAGGCGGGCCGGGAAATTCGACTGAGACTCTCTCAATGTTTGTTTATAAATACGGTTTTCGCTTTTTCGATTTAGGCATGGCAAGTGCTGCGGCTTTGGTGATGTTGGCAATTTCATTATTAATGACGCTAATTTATGCCAAAAATGTGATGAAGGGACGTTAATCATGAAAGTGAAAATTCACACAATAACTGTTTGGTTTGCCGTTTTTTTAGTGATGCTACCGATTATTTGGATGTTCGGTACTGCCTTTAAATCACCGACAGAAATACTGGGTTCAGGGGCAAACTTATTGCCACAACAGTTAAGTTTTTCATCGTTTGAACGATTATTAGATGGCAACGTACTAATTTTGGTTGGAAATACCTTATTGATTTCTATTGGTGCCACTGTTGTTTCCGTTATTTTGGCTTTTTTTTCAGCTTATGGACTGGTGCGTTATCGTTTCCCAGCAAAATTGGATAGCGTATTTTTGCTCGCTGTTTTGATAGTTAAAATGATGCCGCCGATTGTGATTGCTATTCCGTTATATTCTTTTATGAATGACGTGGGTTTACTAAATACTCGAATCGGTTTAATTCTTGCTTATCAGGTGTATACATTGCCTTTTTGTATTTGGATGTTGCTGGGTTTTGTTCGTGATATTCCACTCGAAATTGAAGAAGCTGGTGCAATGGATGGCGCTCATTTATTGAATCGGTTGGCCTATATTGTATTTCCACTTTGTGCGCCTGGATTAGTTGCTACCGCCATTTTTTCAATGATTTTAGGTTGGAATGAATTTCTATTCTCTTTGTTATTTCTTCATACACCGGACAAATTCACTATCCCACTTTTTATCTCTAACTTTATGACGGAAGACGGCACTGCATGGGGAGAGTTAATGGCTATCGGGATTATCTCTTCATTGCCTATGTTGATATTAGCGGGTTACTTGCAACGCTATTTATTACGTGGTTTTTCAATGGGATTGAAATAATAGGTATTTATCATGCAAAAGAACAAACAAAAATTAGAACTTGTTAATGTGGGCAAATGCTATGGCGCACAAACGGTTATTCACCAAGTTGATTTGAGTATAGATGAGGGTGAATTTGTGGTTTTTGTCGGACCATCGGGCTGTGGAAAATCTTCATTATTAAGAATGATTGCCGGATTAGAATCGATTTCTCAAGGTGATATTCGCCTGAATGGGCGCAGTTTAAATGGGGTTCACCCCTCATTACGCCAAGTTGCGATGGTATTCCAATCTTATGCGTTATATCCGCATATGAATATTGAAAAGAATATGGCATTCCCACTTAAAATGGCGGGTGTCAGTAAAGGCGATATTGCCATAAAAGTGAAGCAAACTGCGGAAAGTTTGCAGCTAACATTGCTACTTGGTCGCTTACCTTCTGAGTTATCGGGTGGGCAGCGTCAACGTGTTGCCATTGGCCGTGCATTGGTGCGCGATCCTGAATTATTCTTATTTGATGAGCCTCTCTCTAACCTTGATGCTAAGTTACGGGGAGAAATGCGAATTTATTTAAAAGAACTTCATCAGAATCTAAATGCCACTATGATTTATGTGACTCATGATCAAGTCGAAGCAATGACGTTAGCGGATCGTATTGTGGTACTCAATCAAGGCCGAATTGAGCAAATTGGCTCTCCTGAAGCATTATATCACCAACCTGCGAATAAATTTGTTGCCTCGTTTATTGGTTCTCCGGTGATGAATTTTATGTCCCAGCACGATATTTTGACGCTTAGTCCTCAAATTTTATTACCTCTACAAACACAGACAATTGGGATACGACCAAATCAAGTTATGGTTGACAGTCATTGTCCTGATGTTGTTATGCCTATATCAGTAGTGGAGCCTCTAGGTCATGCACGTTTATATTACGGTAAGCTACAAGGTAAAAAATTTGTGGTTGAAAGTCATGAAAATTATCGTGTTGGAGAGGGTTTACCCATTAATTTAGCGCACTCTGTTATGCATTTTTTTGATGAGCAAGATGCGCGTATTGAACTTTCATTATCAGGAGAAGCATTATCAGGAAAAGCGTATGTTGCCTAATTTTCAATTAACGGTGATCGGTAATGGGGATGCTTATGATAGCCAAAGGACTAATGCCAGTATTTTGGTACAAGAAAATGGTTATCAGTTATTGGTAGATTGCGGTCCTACAGTGCCGAGTCAGCTATTTAGCCAAATTCAGGTTGATGATTTGGACGTTATCTATATAACACATTGCCACCCCGATCATTGTTTAGGACTGACTTCATTACTGAATTGGATGGATTCTTATCGCCGTAAGCGTCCACTCATTATTATTGCTCAACAAGCGCAATGGGTAATTCTTGAACCATTAATTGCATTTTCACATTGGCCACAGGCAAGATTAGGCTTTGATATTATTCGACAAGATAGTGAGCAATTACAGAAAATTGGTCCATGGCAGGCCATGACAGCAATGACTCAGCATTCGGTGAGAAATCTCAGTTTACATTTAATTTCTCAATCTGGGGATCGTCTATTTTATTCGGGAGATGGACAAATTTCATCTGAAGGTGAGCAACTTGCTTTGCAAAGTGATTGGGTTTTTATTGAGTGTGAAACATTGGAATCTCACTATAGTCATGGTTCTTGGCATAGTATTCAACATTTACTCCAAAAAAATCAGTTATCAAAGTCGGACTGTCAGTGGCGGTTATATCATATAGATCCTAACTATCGTCAAGAGTTGAGTCAGCTTATTAGGCCCTATGATTTTATCCAACTTGCTGAACGCGGCGAGCAGTTAATAGCACCAATTCGATCTTTAAAAATCAAGTCAATTTAGGCGAATGGTAAGGTTATGATTTCAAGTAAAAAGGTAACTTCATCCGATGTTGCTGTTTATGCAGGTGTATCGCGCTCTGCGGTTTCTCGCGCGTTTACGGAAGGCGCGAGTATTAATCCACAAAAACAGCAAAAAATTTTAGATGCAGCGAAACAATTGGGTTATCAACCAAATCTCTTTGCGAGAACGCTAAGTACACCAACACAAAAACAACGTTCAAACCTTGTTGCTATTTTGATTAGCGATTTATCTAATCCTTATGAATCATATTTATTTGAAGCGTTATCAACGGCATTGCAAAGTCGGGGCAAACAGCCGATGTTGCTCAATGTGAAGCAAGCTGAAGACTTAGATAGTGCTATTTTGCAGTTATCTGGCTATCAAGTGGATGCTGTGGTCGCGGTTGTTGGTTCATTACCAGTAGAACATTTTAAGCAGTGTTTAAAATTATCCCTACCTTTAGTGACATTAGGGCGAACGGATGCGCAGGGAATTATCCCATCCATACAAACAGATAATATAAGTGCAGGAAAAATAGCGGCTGATTACCTACTTTCGTTAGGGTTAACAAAATTCGGTTTTATTGCTGGGCGAATTGATGGGCAAGCTTCAAATGAGCGTTTTACTGGATTTAAACGGCAATTATTGGATGCGGGAGTTGCAACACCACTCCGTTTAGAAGCCGGTCGCTATGGCTATCAGGCGGGGTTTGATATTGCTCAACAGCAAAGTACGCAGCTACGCGAGCTAGACGGTGTATTTTGTGCGTCAGATTCTTTAGCCATGGGTTTAATGGATTATTGTCGTCAAATTGACAATTTATACGTCCCACAAAAACTGAGAGTTGTTGGGTGTGATGATATTCCGATGGCGGCATGGCAAGGTTATCAGCTAACGACTATTGCCCAACCTGTAATTGACATCGCCGAGCAAGTTCTTAACTTGTTAGAGATAATATGGTGTCGTACTGAGCCTGTACCAAATATAATTAAATTAATGCCACAATTAAAAATACGTAAAAGCTAATCAACCGCTTATTTAATGAAACTGATTATAAGCGATTGATAGAAAATGTAAAAAACTTAGGGTTTTTGGCTTTTTTGCCACCAAGAAACAATGTAATCCGCGATTTGCTCTGGATTGTTGATATCTAATTGAGGTACATGAGTGTCAATAATTTCATTACTGGCGACGGCAACAACATATTGGTCAATCAACCCATTGAGTGGCTTGCCTACCTCCGATCGGAATAAGGCAATTTTATCGATCGTTTCGTGTTTGAATCCTTCGACTAAAATAAGATCTAATGAATCTGGATCAAATCGATTGGCTAAATAACGTAGATCCATTTCATTGTTATCAGGGGTTTCAGTCATGAGTGCCCAGCGCTGTTGACTGGCAACCAAGGTCTGATTTGCGCCTGCTTTGCGTAATTCGTAACTATCTTTACCCGGTTTATCCACTTCCATATCGTGATGAGTGTGTTTGATTAAACCGACACGAACATGACGTTGTTTCAATAACGGAATAATTTGCTTTAATAAGGTGGTTTTACCGGTGCCACTATAGGCCGTAATACCGAGAAGAGGTAGTGTGTTCTGGTTCATAATTGTTTTTGTTGTAACTCCCAATGACGGCTATCTTCCGGTGTATTTAAATTAGCAAACGATCCGGTTTCAGAAGAAAATAGGATCTTTTTAGCCTCCACCTCTTGCATAAACAGCATTAATTTACGATCGCCTCTAGCGAGATAGCTATCCAGTTGTTTTTGTAACGAGCGGTGAAGTAACGCAAATGTAGGATGCTCGCGTTCATTATCGCATGCATAACAAGCTAAATTATCTTCTTTTTCAGCAAACATTTTGGCAGCTAAATCAGTCGGAAAATCGGGCACGTCGCAAGGAACAAACAGTAACCAGTCTGTTTTCGCTTGATGTAGCGCGGCTTGCATACCTGCTAAAGGACCTGAAAAATCATTATTAATATCTGAAAAAACCGTTAACTGACTTTGGCGGTAGCATTCTTGATTACGGTTTGCATTAATAATTATTTGTTCAACTTGTGATTCTAATCGATTAATTATGTGTTGATACAAAGGCTTACCAAGTAAAGGGATTAGACCTTTATCTTGTCCCCCCATACGGGTGCCTCGCCCACCAGCGAGTATGACGCCAGTTATTGACTCACTAAATGACATATTCAATATCCTTGAATATCTTCAATAAAATGTTTCAACATACGAGAAAACATTTTTAGTTATAGTAATTGCTAAAATTTATTCTATTTTCCTATAAAATCAATGAATATTCACATGAATTAAAGCTAAACTTTACTTAGATTGACAACAGTTCGCTTTTTCTCTTGTATGATTATTGATAACTTGTACCCAATATTCGTGATAAAGGAATAAACATGAAATGCCATCGCTTAAATGAAGTGATTGAGCTTCTGCAACCCGTTTGGAAAGATAATTCGGATCTTAACTTAGTTGAATTATTGCAGAAACTTGCGGATGAAGCAGGTTTTAAAGGCGATTTATCTGATCTTACCGATGATGTATTAATTTATCATCTAAAAATGCGTGGAACAGATAGCAACGAAGCGATCCCTGGTCTGAAAAAAGATTATGAAGATGATTTTAAAACTGCGCTGTTACGAGCTCGCGGCATTATTAAAGATTAAGTCATGAAAGAGACAGTAGAGCACTCAAATTTCCATTTTCGTGGAATATCGCCAGACTTGATCTTAGATGCGCTAATGGAAGTCGGGATTTACCCAGAGTCAGGGCTAACAGAACTCAATAGCTATGAAAATAGGGTTTACCAGTTTCAGGACGAAAATCGACAACGATTTGTGGTGAAATTTTATCGCCCAGAACGTTGGAATCGTTCTCAAATTCAAGAGGAACATGATTTTACGCTTGAATTACGGGATGAGGATTTATCGGTTGCGGCGCCTCTCGAATTTGCAGGACAAACCGTTTTAGAATTTGGTGGATTTATGTTTGCTGTTTTTCCGAGTATCGGAGGACGCCAATATGAAACGGATAATTTATATCAGTTAGAAAGTGTTGGGCATCTGTTAGGCCGAGTTCATCAAATCGGTAAAAAAAGAAACTTTGCATTTCGACCTACCATGGGTGTTGATGAATATCTTTCCCAACCTCGGGATATTATTGTTGCTAGCCCGCTGATTACAGCTCGCTGGAAGGATAAATTTATCGAATCGCTAGATGCGCTGATTGCACAAGTAAAACTGCAATGGCCAAACTCGCATTCATTTATGCGCTTACAGGGTGATTGTCATCCGGGTAATATTTTATGGCGTGATGAAGCTTGGCTGGTGGATTTTGATGATGCACGTAATGGTCCCGCAGTTCAGGACTTATGGATGTTGTTAAATGGCTCACGCCAAGATCAAATTATGCAGTTAGATACGTTATTAGAAACTTATAATGAGTTTTGTGATTTTGATGTCAAAGAACTAAAGCTTATTGAACCGCTAAGAGCCATGCGCATGGTGCATTATCTCGGATGGATCATTCGTCGTTGGCAAGATCCTGCCTTTCCAAGAGCGTTTTCATGGCTACAAGCTGATGATTTTTGGCAAAAGCAATCAAACGAATTTGTTCAGCAAATTGCGCGATTGCAAGAAGCCCCTTTGCAGTTGACCCCTCAATTTTAATTAAAAAGTTTTATTTTTGGAGAGCGTAGTATATGAAAAAAATTATGTTGGCTTTGATTGGTATTGCCATGTCTTTTGGTGTATCTGCTGCAAATTACACGGAAGGTAAAGAATACACAGATGTAAAAGCATCAGTGCAAAATTTACCTCAAGTTCTTGAGTTTTTCTCTTTCTATTGCCCACATTGCTACCAGTTTGAAAGCGTTTATAAAGTGCCACAAACTGTTGCAAAAAATTTACCTGAAGGCGTGAAAATGGAACGTTATCACGTTGATTTTCTAGGTCCTCTAGGTGCAGAGCTGACTCAAGCATGGGCAGTCGCTATTGTTTTAAAAGCTGAAGATAAAGTGACTCCAATTCTGTTTGAAGGTATTCAAAAAACACAATCAATCAACAGTCCTGCGGATATTCGTAATGCATTTATTAAAGCGGGTATTTCTGGTGAAGAGTATGACGCAGCACTCAATAGCTTTGTGGTTAAATCTGTTGTTGCTAAGCAACAAAATGCAGCACAAGATTTAAAATTGCGCGGCGTGCCTGCAATTTTTGTTGATGGCAAATACCAAGTTCGTAATAACGGTATTGCTGTAGATGACGCGGCTAATTATGGCAAAGAGTTTTCAAGCGTTGTGAACTTCTTAGTGAATAAAAAATAGTGCAAAAATAGTGTGGTAAGTTAAATTTAGATGGCGGTGCTTATACCGCCATCGTTTCATTATTCTGCTATTCAATATCAATATCCACAATAACGCTGATCCCATTTATATGCGCTAAATCAATTAATCTTTATCTAAGTCATTGATTTTATTTTCTTGTTTAACTTGTTGTAAACTCTTTAGTTGTTGAATTTAATCAATAACATAAATTTACCCACATACTTATCCACAGATTAATACACATCTAAAAAGGTGACGCAGAGTGATTAATGGGGCAACTAGTCGTTTCGATAGTTTACTTTTATTCGCTAATTCGCGTTTCTTTTTGACTCTCTGAGTGTATCTGAAGCCACATTGTGGCATCCTATTGTCATTCGTTCCCGATAAAAAGATGATGACAGACTATGGCTCAGATTGCAGAAAATCCCCTTATTTTGGTAGATGGCTCCTCTTACCTATACCGTGCTTATCATGCATTTCCACCACTAACAAATAGTGCTGGCGAGCCTACCGGCGCAATGTATGGCGTGCTCAATATGCTTCGTAGCCTAATCATGCAATATAAACCAAGCCATGTTGCGGTTGTCTTTGATGCGAAGGGAAAAACATTTCGTGATGAGTTGTTTGAAAGTTATAAATCACACCGTCCTCCAATGCCCGATGATTTACGTGAGCAAATCGCACCACTTCATGAAATGGTGGAAGCGATGGGATTGCCGCTATTAGTTGTTTCTGGGGTTGAAGCGGATGATGTGATCGGTACTTTAGCGCGTGAAGCTAGTCGAAAAGGTATGTCTGTTCTGATAAGTACAGGCGATAAAGATATGGCGCAGTTAGTAGAGCCTAACATCACGCTTATCAATACGATGAATAACACCATCCTAGGGCCTGATGAGGTCAAAGAGAAATATGGTGTACCACCAGAGCTAATTATTGATTTCCTTGCGCTAATGGGGGATTCATCAGATAACATTCCTGGCGTTCCCGGTGTGGGTGAGAAAACAGCGCTCGCACTCCTTCAAGGGATCGGCAATTTAGAATCTATTTATAACGATCTTGATGCTATTGCGCCTTTGGGTTTCAGAGGATCGAAGACGTTAGCGCCAAAAATGGCTGAAAATCGTGAATTAGCTTTTTTATCTTACCAATTGGCAACTATCAAAACAGATGTTGAGCTGGATAAATGTTGTGAAGAATTACAAGTCACCCCGCCTGATGTAGACAAACTTCACCAATTATTTGGTCGCTATGAATTCAAACGCTGGTTAGTAGATGTAGAAAATGGCACTTGGATGGATGGCAAAGGGGGAGGAGGGAAACCGCCTGCTCGCAGTCCGGCTGATATTAAAACTACCACAACGCCGACGCCGGTTATGCCAACGCTCAGTGCAGAAAATTATCAAACTATTCTTGAAAAAGCCGATTTTGACCGTTGGATTGAAAAATTAAGTTCCGCGTCATTATTTGCTTTTGATACCGAAACTGACAGCCTTGATACCCAAGAGGCGCGCCTTGTGGGGATGTCTTTTGCAATTGAAGTGGGACATGCAGCCTATTTACCGTTAAGTCATGACTATCTTGATGCACCAGTGCAATTGCCACTTGAAGATGTGCTTGCGGCAATGAAGCCACTTCTTGAGAGTGAAACTATTCTTAAAGTGGGCCAGAATCTAAAATATGACGCTGAAGTGTTGGAAAACTATGGTATTGAGCTCAAAGGAATAGCTTTTGATACCATGTTGGAATCTTATGTGCTTAATAGTGTGGCTGGCATGGGACGTCATGATATGGACAGCCTTGCAGATCGTCATCTTAATCACAAAACGGTGAGTTTTGAAGAAATAGCCGGTAAAGGTAAAAAACAACTGACATTTAATCAGATTGCATTAGAGGAAGCGGCAAATTATGCGGCGGAAGATGCTGATGTGACATTACTTTTGCATCAAGCGCTGTATCCTCAATTAGAAGCAGAGCCGAAGCTTTCTCATATATTTCACAATATCGAAATGCCGCTTGTGCCTGTATTAGTCAGAATGGAACGTAAAGGTGTTTTGATTGATGCTAACGTATTAGCGGCACAATCGAAGGTGATCACCGCACGTTTAGCGGAATTAGAAAAAGAGGCATTCGAATTAGCTGGGGAAGAGTTCAACCTTGCATCACCAAAGCAACTACAAGTTATTTTGTTTGAAAAGCTGCAATTACCAGTAGTTAAAAAAACGCCAAGCGGTGCCGCTTCAACTAATGAAGAGGTACTTGAAGAGTTAGCGGTCAACCATGCATTACCTAAATTGTTACTTGAGCATCGCAGCTTAGCGAAGCTGAAATCAACGTATACAGATAAGCTGCCATTGATGATAAACCCAAGAACGCAGCGTGTTCACACTTCTTATCATCAAGCGGTAACGGCCACGGGACGTTTATCTTCTCGTGATCCTAACTTGCAAAATATCCCCGTTAGAACCGAAGAAGGTCGTCGTATTCGCCAAGCATTTATAGCTCGTAAAGGTTATAAAGTGATGGCGGCGGACTATTCGCAAATCGAATTACGGATTATGGCGCATTTATCTCAAGATAAAGGGTTGTTAACGGCATTTGCAGAGGGTAAAGATATCCATAAGGCGACTGCTGCTGAGGTATTTGGTGTTCCTCTTGACGAGGTTACCAGTGACCAACGTCGTAGTGCAAAAGCGATTAACTTTGGCCTGATTTACGGCATGAGTGCTTTTGGCCTTGCTCGCCAACTCGGTATTGCTCGTGGTGAAGCGCAGCGCTATATGGATCTCTACTTTGAACGTTACCCAGGCGTATTGCGTTATATGGAAAACACCCGCTTGCAAGCTTCAGAGCAAGGCTACGTTGAAACACTTGAAGGCCGTAGACTCTATTTGGCAGATATTAAATCAAGTAACGGTATGCGCCGTAAGGCCGCAGAGCGCGAAGCGATTAATGCTCCGATGCAAGGGACTGCTGCGGATATCATCAAAAAAGCGATGATTGCGGTTGATACCTGGTTGCAAACAGAGAAACCTGATGTAGATATGCTAATGCAAGTTCACGATGAATTGGTATTTGAGGTGAAAGAATCTGAACTTGAGCAAGTACAAGCGAAGGTGAAGGCATTAATGGAAGCAAGTATGACGCTTGATGTCCCGTTAAGAGTGGATGTGGGTGTGGGTGATAATTGGGACGAGGCGCACTAGTTCTTATTTACTCGTCATACTTCGAGCTGTAGCCGCGTTGGCTGCACTCGGCTACTCGGGTCACATACTTGTGTATGCTCCCCGAGGTATCCTTGTTTGCCGCCTTGATACAACTCGAATTATTTAGAGTAAATGGAAGTTATGTTTACAATTATTCAATTATTCAATTATTCAATTATTCAATTATTCAATTATTCAATTTCTAATTCTCATCTCAGTGAATGTAATTATTTTTTCTCCACTGTATTTTCCTCTCTTATTCTTCTTAATGTTTAGATAAAAACACTTGATTTTCCAATGAATATCAAAATATCACATTACATATTTATGCGACGTGAATCTCATAAATATGTAATAAAAATACATTTTTTTGATGTTTTTTCGTTTAAATTCTTGCTGAATCGTAATCAGCATTGAAAAAAAATTACAAAAAGGCTTTTTTTCGAGCTGAAAATAAAGTAGAGTAATTGACGTAGGGTACAGAGGTAAGATGTTCTATCTTTCAGACCTTTTACTTCACGTAATCGGATTTAGCTGAATATTAGCTGCTCCAGTCAAAGTTTTTGACTGGAGCATTTTTTTATCTAAAATTCAGTAGGTTCGCTAATTTGACCGTTGCACGCCAAATTGACGCACAAGGTAGGTGTCAGTATTAAACGGGGGTGCTATACCAGCTATCAAGTTTGATACGAAGTTTATCGATACCAATTTTTTTCAACGCAGAAAAATATTCGATTTCAATATCGCCACCTAATGGCGCTAATGCTTGACGAACATCGATCAATTGTTTTTTTCTTGCGCCAGAAGCCAGTTTATCCGCTTTAGTTAATAATACTAAAACAGGCACTTCCATCGTGACAGACCATTGAATCATTTGCATATCAAGGTCTTTAAGTGGATGACGGATATCCATCAATACAACTAATCCTTTAATACACTCTCTTTTTTGAAGATATTCACCCAGTGCATGCTGCCATTTGCGTTTCATTTCTTCAGGAACTTCGGCATAGCCATAGCCTGGAAGGTCAACAAGGCGAATACCTTCCTCAACCTCAAAAAGGTTGATTAGCTGAGTTCTTCCTGGCGTTTTACTGGTACGAGCCAAGCCTTTTTGTTGTGTTAGCGCATTTAAAGCGCTCGATTTTCCCGCATTTGAGCGGCCTGCAAAGGCAACTTCAATACCCGTATCTTTCGGAAGATGGCGAATATCGGGTGCGCTGATGACAAATTTTGCCATGTGGTAGTTATGGTTTTTAATGACCATGTGTCATTCTCCCTGAGTTAGCCTCAAAAGGCTGGAGGATTATAGCGCAAACTATCTCTTCGTCATACTTCGAACTGTCTCCCCCGTCATACTTCGAACTGTAGGGGTGTTGGCATCATTCAGCTATTCGAGTCACATACTATTGTATGCTCCTCGATATATCTTCATTCGCCGCCTAACTACAACCCGAACTACAGTCCGAATTATTTAGGGGGAATGTTGATATTTGCTCAGAACTTATAGGGAGATGTTGGTATCATTCAGCTATTCGAGTCACGTACTGTTGTGTGTTTGTAGTGGCATAGTTAATTTGGTCACCAAGTCAGAGGTGATATCATCACCTCAT